>JANXNM010000632.1 GCA_025354065.1 Synechococcales cyanobacterium 340R_concoct_173_sub
GATAGGGCGCTTTTTACGTAAACTTTACCAAGTTAAATCACCCTGATTGTTGATAGTTGCGGGTCTATTTGGGCGTGAATCGAATTGAGTTTTAATCAGATAGATTTTCATTACGATGTCGGTCGGGGTTCCCTGGATTAATTCACCATCATTTGATAAAGTCAGTGCCACCGAATTTAAATTAATTGCAGTCTTGGTGTTGGCCTCCGTTATCGCACCCGATAAGTAGCTCCAATCACTGGTTAAATCGCTGTTCCCGTCAAGCAAAACAAACTTATTTAAACAGTTTATAAACCCTGTTTTATTGGCAGTAGCAGCAAGTTTTGAGCCATCAAGATAGTAGTCATAGATAGGGTTTAGGCCGCTGTTGTCCGATCGTAGAACTTTTAATGAAGCCATGATTATTACTTAAATGTTACTGGAAAAGGCACTTGTATTATAGCGTCAATTCCTTCGGGCTTCTTTTTGCCATTTAGTTTAATTTTGATGGTTTTTGTTCGCTTAAGTTTGCCGTCTCTTGCGATATATTTACCTTGTTTCTCGTCTGCCGTGCTGTCGGAGATAAACAACTTAGCGCTAGCTACTTCAAATCTTAAAATCTCAACTCTTTTACGAATATCAGATGGAATTGCAGCGGCTTGGAATGATACAAGATTTCCTATACAAATACTTTCAATGATAGGAGTAAAGAATGATTTCCCCTCCGCTTCACTTGAGAAATATCCCTGTAATTCATGCCCGTCGGACAATTTAGCCGTAACCTTGATAGGACCAGCCTGAACAGGCTTAAATAGTTTTTTAAATTTATCCCAGTCAGCGGTCTTCTTTATGTTTGAGATTTTGAATGTTTTGTGTTTAGCCCGTCCGTCTATGGTTTGGGTTGCTCCATTAGCTCCAGAATAGTAATCAACATTAAGGATTCTTTCACTTAAATCGGCTCTCATTGCTCGTTGGATGCCTACCATAGCAATTTGCCCGATATCCTTGTTTTCCATGTGAATTTGTTCGATTCTGGCTGTGTTTATCGATGTTTTTATACTTTCTTCATTACCTTGCAAAAAAGTGTGAACTAGAGGATCGGTAATATCAGGGGTATATTTTATAATCTTCTTTTCGCCTAAGCTTGCCTCGATCGCTTGTTGTGTCATATTCCAGTGGGTTTGTACTCCATTGGTAATCATGTACCCCAAGTCGAAGACAGCATCCTCAGCTTCATCCTTTAAATTAGTAAAGAATGCCTTAGTGTTCTTATCTTTGCTAGATTCAGCCCAATCTTCTAGCTTACTGCTTAAAATCCATGGTTCACGGGGCTTATCCTTTCCATCTTTATCCTTTTCTTCTTTGTAGCCGAATAACTTGCGACCGCTAGCATATGTACTTAATAGAGCTTG
>JANXNM010000653.1 GCA_025354065.1 Synechococcales cyanobacterium 340R_concoct_173_sub
GCGCTGGCTAGGCTTCATGGTGCCTGCGGTGGTGCTGTCCTTGGGGAGCGAACTCTTGGGAACCAGCACAGGCTTTCCCTTTGGGGCCTACAGCTATTTAAATGGTCTGGGCTACAAGGTTGCGGGGCTGGTGCCATTTACCATTCCATTGTCGTGGTTTTATGTGGGGCTGGCTTGCTATGTGATCGCTAGGTCCGGTCTAGAGCAGTTCAAGTTGCCGACTTGGGTTCAGGCCGTGGGCAGTGTGTTTGTGGGTTCGGTGCTACTGACGGCCTGGGATTTTGTGTTGGATCCAGCCATGAGTCAAGCGAATTATCCGTTCTGGCAGTTCCAGGATGTAGGCGAACTATTTGGGATGCCTTACCGGAACATTACGGGCTGGTTGGGGACGGGCATGGTATTTATGACTCCGGCGGCTTTGATTTGGGGTAACGAAAAACTTAACTTACGCCGATCGCAGCTCTTTACACCGATCGCAGTGTATCTAATCAATTTTGCCTTTGGTGCGGCTATTACCTTGGCCCAGCTTAGCCAAAGCTTTTGGGTGATGATGGCAATTTCGGTAATTTTGGGCGTAGTTCCAGCCGTGTTGCTCTGGCGCAAGACTCCGATTTCGACCATGGCTGATTTGGAAAATAGCTTAAAAAATACGCCGCAGGAGCCTGTGACGCTTTGAGCCAATCTCTGAGTCAATTGTATTATCTAGCCCCACTAGTTTTTCTGTTATTAAGCGCGCAGATTCCAGCGGTGTTGCTCTTGCTATCACGGATGATGCGCGGTCCCTTTCGGCATCCACCCCTTAAGCCTAAGCTCGGCCAATGCGATCGGCCCAATACGGTGAGCGTTGTCGTTCCTACGTTGAATGAAGTCGAGCGGTTGTTGCCCTGTTTAAAAGGGCTGGGAGCGCAAGATTCAACCCTGCGGGAAGTAATGGTGGTGGATAGCCGATCGACCGATGGAACGGGGAATTTGGTGTTGGCGGCGAAGGCGAAGGACGATCGGTTCCAACTGATGGAAGATCCATTGCTGCCGTCCGATTGGGTTGGGCGACCTTGG
>JANXNM010000668.1 GCA_025354065.1 Synechococcales cyanobacterium 340R_concoct_173_sub
TTTTAATATTACTCCTATGATCTCGGTTCCTTTGTGAAAATCTGGTGAGTTTTGCGGAGTTCTGTCTGGAGAGCTAAGACGCTTGAAAGAATTGAACGGGTCACGATCGCGCTAAATTCACTAAGCATTTGATGGTGATTACTTAGCGCGATTCGGTGCAGGTGGGTGGGTTACTGGACGATCGCTTCAGCTTCGATTTCGACAAATAGCGCGGGATCAATTAGTCGGCTGACTTCAAGGATGACGGTTGCGGGCCGGATTTCACCAAAGACTTCGCCGTGGGCCTTGCCGACGCTTTCCCAGTCGTCGATGTTGGTGAGATAGATGCGGGTTTTGACGACATCGTTGAGGCTTGCTCCGGCTTCGGTGAGAACGTCTTTCATTGTCTTAAGGATGCCAAGAGTTTGTTCGTAAGCGTTGCTGCCGGGAGCGGTGGTGCCGGAAATTTGGATGCTAGATCCGATACGGACGGCGCGGGAATATCCGATCAGTGGTTCCCATTTTGAGCCTGTAGAAATGTTTTGTCTTGTCATTATTTTAGTCTGTGGTTCTAGAGTTTTACGGTTAAATCACCTTTCTGATTATGGTTGGGATTGATTTCTTTCACAACTGTAGAAACGGATGCTCCGAGAAGATGGAGTTCCGATCGGAACACGTCTGTCTTACGGGGAATTTTATTTATCGGTTTATAACTCTTACTTAAATCGATCATTGCCATATAATTTAGTAAAAAAGCAAGACCGTTAAAAACCTCCTAGATTTAGGAAGTTTTAAACTTGATTTAAATCAAATATTAAAAGTTGCCGTTAGTGGCGTTTGCTTTGACTAGCCAATCGCTCACGGTAGCAATATTAATAGAACCCAATTCACCTTCAGCACTAGTATTAATACTTTGTCCTTAATCCTGGCCCTAGATAAACCCTCAACAGCAGATTTTGAGCCGTGATAGAGGATACCGAGGAGAAGTGTCATCTTGCGTAGCAGACTACATTCCAGCCCTTTTCCTGAAAATACTTCGCAGTTACTTTGCCAATGCCGCTACTCGCTCCCGTGGTCAAAATTGTCGGCTCATATTCCGGCTCTGATGTCGTTTTTAGGATTAGGCACCAACTCAGTTATTAAATTTAAGCAGATAGTCAATCTACTGGAGTTCAAACCCCTCAATGACAAGTGCAACAGCCGCCAAGATTATTGCAATTCGTGCCATTTCGCCATTCAGTGAACTATTCGATCGTAGACCACCCTGGTTACAGCAAATAACGCTAGAAACGACCTATCTTTGCAACAAATCCACGCTTTCCAATAGATCAATTTTAAATTGTTAGGTTAATTATGCTGCTTTCCAATAATTTGTAATATTCATATCTTAATAATCATGACATTA
>JANXNM010000234.1 GCA_025354065.1 Synechococcales cyanobacterium 340R_concoct_173_sub
CGGGCGTTTTTTGAGTGCGGATTTTGTGCGGAGTGAGGTGGCGCTGGTCCGATCGAGTCTGTGGCGATCGCAGAAAATATTGCTTACCAATGCGATTCATTTGCCAAGCCCGAAGCTAGCGGAGGATTTGCCTGCGTTTCAGGATAGTTTGGCGGTGGCGGATGCGGTGGGTTTTAATGTTTATACTAAGGTTCCGTGGGGGAATTCGGGGGCATATCTGGAGCCAGAAGAGGCGTTTTGGAATCAGCTTCAGAGGTGGCAGCGCGAGATAGTTCGAGATGGGCGTGAAGCTTGGATTGCGGAGGCGCAGGCGGAACCTTGGGAACCCAAACAATTAGTGGCAAACCAGCGGGCAGATTATCCTAGTGCCTCGCCGAGACGGATGCAGCTATTGGTGGACCGATTGGCGCGATCGGAGTATTCGACGGTGCTGTTGTGGGGCTGTGAATATTGGTATTGGCAGAAGACGCAGGGGCGCAATCTTTGGTGGTGGACCGTGAAGCAGATGGCGGGGTAATTGGAGAGTTAGGGCGATCGGGTTTTGAGATCTGTGGGAATTTGATAATTTTGGCGTGAATAGGGAATTATAGAGATGTTCCTATTTTGAGTGAGTGTTATGGCAGATCCGATTACAGCCGCGTTTATTGCGGGTTTGGTGGTTCAAAAATTTGTGGAAGGGGCGGCTGGTGAAGCGGGGAAGCAGTTGGTTGGAGATTTGTGGACCAGGATTGTCAAGCAGTTTAAGGGAGATAAGCGGGCGGAGTCAGTTTTAGCTACGGTGGTTGAGACGAAGGGCGAGAAAGAGTCTGTGGAGGATTTGACGACTTATCTTAAGGGTGAGATGAAGCAAGATACATCGTTTGCCAGTGATTTGCAACAGTTGGCTGAGCAGATTATCAATGTTCAGAATCAATCGCAAAGTCAAGTCGCGAATACCTTTACATCGCAGGGGAATTCACAGATGAGGGCTGTGGGAGTGGTTCATGGTACGGCAAATCTGGGAGATCAGAAGTAGCAATTTAGATCTCGATGACTTGACCGAGGACGATCGTTTCTAGAACTTCGCAAACCTGTGGAATTTCAGATCAGGCAGACGATTGCTGGTGCGACTATGACGACGATTGCAACGCCTGCTTATTGGAGGTTTTGCTGATGTCGTAGGTTTTAGTCGGTAGTGAGAAGGATGGTGAATTGCTCCTGTTTCATAAGTTTCGGGAGTTCACTGTTTTTGGTTCCAGCCCATCCCATTTCGACGACGGTTCTAACTTTGTATTGGGTAAGTTGACATTTTAGAGGACGGGGAACGCTAATTTGGTGAGTGTAAGCCATGACGTTTGAATCTAAAGATAATTCACAAATGCGGGCTGCTGGATCTGTCTATGGGACGGCAAATTTTGGTGATCAAACTTTCAATAATGGTCCGGTAGAAATTACTGTTTCCGGTGTTGGTGAACATCCACTGAATTATGCAACTTACTGGATCGATCGCATTTCCTATGAATCTACATTGCGCGATCGGCTGACAACTTCTTCGGTGACGCAAATCGTGGCGGATGGTGGGTTTGGCAAGTCGTCGTTGGCGGCTTGGGCGTTCGATCGGGTGATGTTTGAGAAGCGGGTGTGGGTTTGCTTTCGGCGGGAGCTTTCGTTCGATCGGTTTGCGCGGCATGTGTTGCAGGAGTTGGGGCGTCCGGTGAAGGATCCGCAGGCGAATGAGGATTTGTTGTTGCGGGAGTTGGTGCTGCGGTTGAATGATCCGAACGGCAGCGTGAAGATGTTGGTGGTGATGGATCAAGTTGAGAATGCGATCGGACGGTCGGATTGGCAATGGTATGAATCGTTTTTGAGCCAGTGGGCAGAGGATGGGCGGCGCAGTGCGGTATTGGTGACGAGCCGATCGTCCATTCTTTCGACATCAACAATCGCATTGACTGGATTGAATGAGGCGGAAGGGATTGCGTTTTTCGATCGCAAGGGCATTACGGGGATAGGACGATCGGAATTGATTACGCTGGCATCGGGACATCCGTTGTTGCTGAAGTTGGCGGCGGCTTGGGCAAAGGAAACTTATGGGGCACGGGTGGACGATATTCACCTAGATCGATCGTGGGGTCTGAAGTTTAAGTCTTCACATAGCTCCATTTATAATAATTTGCTCAACTTTTCATGCATCAGCGCCTCTCCTCTAGAGAATCGCAATTAAGTTACTTATTTTTTCAAGTCTTTTAAATTTAGAGAGAAAACTAAAGATAGGCCATAAATTTCTTTAATCCACAGCAGAATTCAATGATTTTTAATTGGTTAAAGTTATTATTAACGTTATCTCTACGTAGTCTCTCATTATGAATACTTCTCAACTAAAATCCTGGATATTTAGAGGTAAATGTTGTAGTGTTCATACTGGAAATCAGCAACGCCTCAATTTTATTTAAGCTTTAGTTGCAGGCTGCACCTCGATCGTGCCCCTGAACATATTCATGCCACAGGTAAACTCATATTTACCAGGTTTGTCAGGGGTGAAATCGATCGCAGTGATTCGATCGATCGGCAGTGTTTTTGCGATCCGAAACTCCGGCAATCTGATCTGTTCTAGGCAGCTACTCGGATCTTTCCGGTCAAAGTTGAGCCGCACGGGTTGTCCTGTTTTAACCACAACATAGCTGGGATCATACCCCCCGTTAACAACAATGGTGACTTCCTGAACCCCTTTTTTGGTCTCCGCTTTAAGTGATTTTGGCTTGCTAAATAGAAACCACCACAACTCCAATCCGATTAGACTCAAACCGCCAACGGTGATTAATAATTTATTCGATAGTGGTTGTTCGATCCGCTGAAATTCGCTGGTTGGCGTTGTGGTATTAGATTGCTTATGTTCGCGCATAGTTTGGGCAATCGCCCCGCTAGAAATTAAACCAATTGATATGCCGATCGTTGCGATAATTGCCGATTTAGTTACCATCTAAACACCTCCGAGCCGATCGCTCCTGAAATTACACCAAGCAGAAATCCAAAGCCAATTAATGTTGCCATAAATATCTTGTGTTCAATCATGATTAGTCATCCCCAAATCGGGTTAATTAATGAAGCGTTTTAGGCTGAAAATTACGCAACCGTAGCGCATTTGTAATGACAGAAACCGAACTAAATGCCATTGCTCCACCTGCAATCATCGGACTGAGTAGCCAACCGAAGAAGGGAAATAAAATCCCCGCTGCGATCGGAATTCCCGCAATGTTATAAATAAACGCAAAGAATAGATTCTGGCGAATATTTTGCATCGTAGCGCGAGAAAGTTGAATCGCTGTAATAATGCCTTGCAAATCCCCAGAAATCAGTGTGATATCACTAGCCGCGATCGCTACATCAGTGCCAGTCCCGATCGCAATCCCCACATCTGCCTGCGCCAGAGCCGGAGCATCATTAATGCCATCCCCCACCATTGCTACAATTTTGCCTGATGCTTGTAGTTCACTAATCGTACTAGCTTTCTGTTCGGGGCGGACTTCTGCTAGCACTCTAGTAATGCCGACTTCCCGCGCAATTACTTCAGCCGTCGGGCGATTATCTCCAGTCAGCATCACCACTTCTAATCCTAGCTTTTGCAACGCCCGCACAGTGTCGGCAGAGGATGGCTTGAGCGCGTCAGCAATTCCCATAATGCCTTGCACTTTTTCATCTACAGCAATCCAAATTACCGTTTTACCTAAATGCTCCAGTTTGTCTCTTTGACCCTCCAGAGTCTGAGCATTAAGCCCTAATTCATTCATCCATCTCTGAGTTCCCACTCGGACAAATCGACCTGCTACCTGCCCTTGTACGCCGCTCCCAGCGATCGCTTCAAACTCACTAATATCGGTTATTTCCACCTGTTGCGATCGGGCATATTGCACTACAGCTTCTGCCAATGGATGTTCGGAATTTTGTTCGACAGATGCGGCTAGTTGTAATAGTTTGAGTTCGTTATTATGGTCGATGCCATCGATCGTAATAAAGTCAGTAACAGTCGGTTTGCCTTGGGTTAATGTTCCAGTTTTATCAAGGACAATTATCTGCAATTTATGGGCTAACTCCAAACTGTCTGCGCCTTTAATTAAGATGCCATTTTCGGCACCTTTACCTGTGCCAACGAGAATAGATGTCGGAGTTGCCAATCCTAATGCACAAGGACAAGCGACAATGAGTACGCCGACAGTGGTAGTCAGTGCCAGCGTCACGTTACCCATGATGTTGTACCAAATGATAAAAGTGAGGATCGCGATCGCAATTACCGCCGGGACAAACCAGCCTGTGACTCGATCGGCCAACTTTTGAATCGGAGCTTTGGAGCCTTGAGCTTGCTGTACTAATTTGACGATCTGAGCGAGGAAAGTATCTTTTCCGATTCGTGTTGCGCGAAACTTAAAGCTCCCAGTTTTATTAATTGTCGCGCCAATTACCTCATCTCCAGGCTGCTTTTTCGCCGCGATACTCTCACCCGTTACCATCGCTTCATCGACAGTCGAGCTACCCTCAATCACTTCCCCATCAACCGGAATTTTTTCACCTGGGCGAACTAAAATAACATCATCAAGCTCAACTTCCGCGATCGATACTTCTAATTCTTGTCCATTGCGAACGATGCGGGCTGTTTTTGCTTGCAATCCCATTAGTTTGCGAATTGCCTCGGAAGTCTGACCTCTCGCCCGATTTTCAAATAAGCGTCCGAGTAAAATTAACGTAATTACAACTGCCGCAGTTTCATAGTAGACGCTCGGTTCGAGTCCTTGGGAGATTAATGCTCCAGGAAAAATTGTCACAAATAGCGAGTAGAAATAGGCAGCACTCGTACCCAAAGCAATCAAGGTATCCATTGTGGATGCATGACGTTTGAGGGCTTTCCAACTGTTGATATAAAAGGATTTACCACACCAAAACTGGACGGGTGCAGTCACGATCGCTTGAAACCAAGAGTTATGCAGCCACATCGGAATTAAGGGCACAGATAAGCCCGTCATCATCGGCAGCGAACCAATGACGAGAATTGCGCTAATGATGCCCCCCGTCCAAACCTTGATCTGTAAGTCTCGTGACTCCGCTTGCCTGGTTTTTCGTTCGACATCATTATCGCCATTTAACAAGTCCTGCTCTTGAATTGGCTTGGCAGAGTATCCCGCTGCAACAACAGCGGCCTGAATCGCAGCTACATCCGTTTGGGCTGGGTTGTACGTGACGCTAGCTTGTTCGATCCCGAAGTTGACGTTGCTTTCGCTTACACCTGGGACGGCACGAATGGCAGACTCAATGCTATTGCCACAGGCAGCACAACTCATCCCGCTTAGCTTCAATGTTGTGGTACTCATAGTTATATAAGAGAATAAAAAGTCTCTCGATTGGGTGATGACAAAATCTAATTCTATTAATTACTCAAGGCTGAGGCTCGAATATGCTTATTGGGATGGATCATCTCAAATTTAGATGAAATCATAAAAATTTTAATTTCGTCGCGAACAAACTTATCGGCAACTTTCTTAAAGAGAATGCCATGCGATTCTCTTTTGAAGAATCGAGATTAAAATAGTTACAAATGCCTGCTACTATTTTTCCCCCATAGCCTAAGAGATGGCACCTTATCACAATACAACATCGGAGGTGGTAGGGCCATCTATTGTAACAACGGCAGCCATTTAATCCCCACCCCAGGTATTACGAGTACAGAGACTCCATAAAACTTGGCAATTTTGACTCGATAAATTTCAGATATAAAGGTATAAATCCAACCCAGCAGACTGCGCGAATAAATTGCGCTCTAGAAACGAAAGTCCCTCCGGGACTAAGAATTCGTTATAAATCTCTCTTTTCTGAGCTGCGGAGCTGCTTTCTCTATTAGACTGCAATTTATTCGCGGGCGATCTATGGCATGGACAATTGAATCAATGAATTGTCGAATTGTCGATTTTATTTAATCCTCATTCCTTGCGTTGAATTTATTCAATACTCCGGACAGTCTTTGAGATGAGGGCTGAAACTTTGAGCGCGGCAAGGAGGCTGAACTCCTTATTCTATCGGCGGCGATTTAAAACTGTCCGGACTGTTGATTTATTGAAACCTGCCTTGATGATAAAAGTCGGGGTTATGACAGCGTTCAATTGTCTCGAAAACTAAAGGAAGCAGGTTTAGTGAATCTCAGTAGCGAACGGTTACGGGATATTATCAAAAAAACCACCAATGGAAACAGACGCGCCATCGCAAAAAGCAGGAAACTTAAGAATTAAGAATGGAAGAGATAAGAAAGATTCTTCACTCTTAAACCTAAACCCACAACATTTAATTTACACTTACTGCCCAAGTTTGTAGCTGCCGATCGATCAAAAATCGCATCATAAATATCGTTTTCAGCTCCAGTCCAAGTCTTTTTTCTTTTCATATCTCATCTTTTGTACAATCAAACTAAATATAGACTGAACTCAATTTGACTGTACTATACAAATCGATCGCGCCCCCGCACCAACCATCGGACACCTCATCTGCTATACTTTTGGCGAAATTCTGTACGATCGCCTGCCGAGGATCTTTCATCGTGACAATCCCAATCGCAAAATTGAATGTAGGACTACTTTTCGGAGG
>JANXNM010000710.1 GCA_025354065.1 Synechococcales cyanobacterium 340R_concoct_173_sub
TTACATGGATAAACGGTATCAGCAATCAGAATTAGAATTGCTAACGAAAACATGTCATGAAATGGGAGTGCCATTGCCAACAATTGTAGAAAAGCCAGATAACTACAATCAAATTAAACGGATTGAAGCGTTGAAACCAGATCTCGTCATTACGGGAATGGCTCATGCGAATCCTCTGGAAGCTCGTGGCATCACGACTAAGTGGTCGGTCGAGTTTACCTTTGCTCAAATTCATGGGTTTACAAATACCCGCGATATTCTTGAACTTGTAACTCGTCCAATGCGTCGTAATGAAGCATTAAATGGATTAGGCTGGGAAAAGCTAGTTCGCGAGGAAGCAAAAGTTTAAACAATTGAGTTGTAATTAAAATAGATCCCGATCGCCTAGCCTCCTTAAAAAAGGAGAATACAAGTCTCCATTAAAATTGGGATTTAGGGCGATCGGGATTTGCATTTGTAATTTGGGCGTTCGATAAAATCCACTCGATCTGCTCCAGTTGCTCGATCGTCAAATTGGTAATTCGGGCGATCGTTTCCAACGCAATATTTTCAGAGCGTCCAATCCCGACAAACCCCTCACTGCGGTCATTCAGTCGCATCCATTACCGTCGCCATTCCATCTGCCGCAACTACAATCCAACCAACATTACCTGACGTCACATCATCTGAATTTTGCGTCACATTAAACAGTAAATCACCCGACTTCGATGACACGATAAAGTCTGACTTCGGTGAAAATGTGACAATCACAAACCCACGATTGCGCAAACAAAATACCGCCCAACCCTTCAATGTTTGATTAATTGGGTCAAATGGCTTGGGGGGATTTGCAAATATAGTCTTCATCAAATCGATCGTGGGATTCATACGCTTAAAAATGGTTTACAACAACTGCTGAGAACAGAATCTCTAGTAAAGCAGAAATCCTAGCTCAAAAAACAAGGCTTGATCTTAAAATAATTCAGATGTACTATTAAGATCGATCGAGATTGCGAATAATCCTTGACAAACCAGACTCCATAACTGGATCCAACGGGATTAAAATTCGGCCTTGACCTACTACATATAGTGGCTATAATCTTGATCACCTTTGAGTCTAAGATTCGCG
>JANXNM010000711.1 GCA_025354065.1 Synechococcales cyanobacterium 340R_concoct_173_sub
TTACATGGATAAACGGTATCAGCAATCAGAATTAGAATTGCTAACGAAAACATGTCATGAAATGGGAGTGCCATTGCCAACAATTGTAGAAAAGCCAGATAACTACAATCAAATTAAACGGATTGAAGCGTTGAAACCAGACCTCGTCATTACGGGAATGGCTCACGCGAATCCTTTGGAAGCTCGTGGCATCACAACTAAATGGTCTGTTGAGTTCACCTTTGCTCAAATTCATGGGTTTACAAATACGCGCGATATTCTTGAACTTGTAACTCGTCCAATGCGTCGTAATGAAGCATTAAATGGATTGGGTTGGGAAAAGCTAGTTCGCGAGGAAGCGAAAGTTTAAACAACTGAACTGTAATTGAAATAGATCCCGATCGCCTAACCTCCTTGAAAAGGGAGAATACAAGTCTCCATTGAAATTGGGATTTAGGGCGATCGGGATTTTCATTTGTAATTTGGGCGATCGTTTCCAACGCAATATTTTCAGAGCGTCCAATCCCGACAAACCCCTCACTGCGGTCATTCAGTCGCATCCATTACCGTCGCCGTCCCATCCGCCGCAACTACAATCCAACCCACATTACCTGCCGTCACATCCTCTGAATTTTGCGTCACATTAAACAGCAAATCACCCGATTTCGATGACACGATAAAGTCTGACTTCGGTGAAAATGTGACAATCACAAACCCCCGATCGCGCAAACAAAATACCGCCCAACCCTTCAAGGTTTGATTAACTGGATCAAATGGCTTGGGTGGATTTGCAAATATAGTCTTCATCAAATCGATCGTGGGATTCATAAGTTTAGAAATGGTTTACAACAACTGCTGAGAACAGAACCTTAAGTAAAGCAGAAATCCTAGCTCAAACAACAAGGCTTGATCTCCAAATAATTCGGACGTACTATTAAGATCGATCGAGATTGCGAATAATCCTTGACAAACCAGACTCCATAACTGGATCCAACGGGATTAAAATTCGGCCTTGACCTACTACATATAGTGGCTATAATCTTGATCACCTTTGAGTCTAAGATTCGCG
>JANXNM010000747.1 GCA_025354065.1 Synechococcales cyanobacterium 340R_concoct_173_sub
GATTAATGATGGATTCGGTGGTGATGACGGATAATCTGGCGACAATTAAGGAACATGCTTTTATTAAAAAAATAGGACATTGTTCAGATATGACGGCAATCGACGCGGCATTGAGTAATAGTTTGGGAATTTTGGCGATCGGCAATAATTAAGGACAGAGATTGCAATTGAGTGTTAATGTTTATTGAAAACTAGTGAAATTGGGCTTAAGGCACTAGTTTGGGATCTAGAGTGTTACCCTTTTCTCCTGTTGGTTTTCCTAGGCGCCGTAGTCGCCACATGACGAATCCCGTACCTAGAAGAACAGTAGGAGCGAATCCGACAAAGACATACAGAATGCGAGTCGGAAGTCCTCCAAAGGTTCCGTAATGAATGGGCGTAAAAGATCTCAGAACACGATCGCCTAACCCTGCATTGTTCGCATTTTTGACCGACAAAACTTTGCCACTATACTGATCGAGTTTGACTGAACTATTAAAGTCTTCGGTGTCTCTGGGCAATTTCTTATAAATCTCGATCGTGCCATCCGGCTGACCAGGAAGAGTGATGTAAGTATTTACAGCACCGGGAAGCGCCTGATTCGATCGGGAAATAATCTCATCTAATCCCAAGGGTGGCTGACCTAGAATCACAATAGAATGAACGTTCGGCGTTTCTTGGGTCAGTGTCAACGCATAAATAGCGGGATAGGTTTGATCATGAAAATTCCAGCAAAAACCAGTGAATGCGATCGCCCCGAGAAAGCCTGCTGTTATAATTCCTGCAACTTTATGAATATCGTAATTGACACGCTTTGGATGCGAATTCCACTTGATTTTGAATCCCAGAAAGAACTTGCGCCAACCCGACCAAAGTATCGTTCCGGTAATACTTAAAATACAGAGAAACAAAGCGGCAACCCCAACAATTTTCATGCCAATGTCGCCAGCAAGTAGCTGATAGTGTAGCTTTAATACGCGGCTGAACAAAGCAGTATCACGTTGCCGATCGCCCATGATTTTCCCATTGTAGGGATTGATAAAGACTTCCCACTGTGTCTTATCTGGGCGGTTTAGTCGAACGGTATAGAACTCTGAACCCGATGTCATCTGAACCTGTCCCACCTTCCAGTCTGGATAATCTGCATAGGCAGTGCTTACTATTTTTACTAGCGTTCCTGCTGAGAGGGTTTGTTCTTGAGGAATGACATAGCCAAAGCGTTGTTGAATTCCCCAGTCATCTATCTCATGTTCAAATACCAGTAGACTTCCAGTCAAACCGATAATTAAAATGATTAAGCCAACCAGTAACCCAATATAGCGATGAATGCTGAACACAACATTTCGGATCTTTAGCGACTTCATAACAAATGCTCCTAAATTAAGAAGTGGAAACAGTACTGAATGACGATCGCTATCCCTTACCGCATTTTGATTTACCACCCGCACAGTATGTAGCAAACCAAGGGCTAAACTTTGCCTCATCTTTTTTCTCACCGCTCATCTTCAGCAGGACTTCAAAACTGGACTGCTCACCGCCATACCGAACATGCATATGTGCTGGTTCACCATGGGGTGCTGTTACCGTGAGGTACCGAAATTGCTTACAGTTTGAATCTTGCTTTTCATCGGCAACTAATTCAAATAGATCCCAACTTGCTTTGAATTCTTTGTAATACTTGGGATCTCCCGCTGCCCCCATATAGGTGTATTCGCAGTTACGGGCGATCGCCTCTTGTCCCGTCGCATTTTTGTAAAACGTAACGGTCTCCATTTTTGACATCCCAATTCTCTTAGGGTTGCGCGGATCTTTGAGCGAACCTTCTTGGTCAGCATTCAGAATAAACATGCCGTCGTAGCCCAAGTAAGGCACTTTGTAGGCATTGGGTGAAATGATTTGAGCGATCGGTTGAACAGATTGCAATTGGGTGGATTGCGATTGGACTGGAACTGCCTGCGCGGGAACAAGAACAGATTCATTAGTCGAGGGTGGTGCTGTCGTTGTAGACTCACAGGCCACAATAAAACCACTAACTAAAGGAAACAATAAAAGTAGGCGTAGTTTCATCGTAAAAATCTCAAGGTGAATGGTTAAAAGAACGATCGCCTAAAACTTAACTGTCAATGAAGCGATCGCTGTAAAGGGTGCGCCCGGATCAATTCCACCTTCGCTTCCCGTGCTAGATTCAATGTATTGAACATTGGCAATATTTTTGAAATTCAAAGCGAAGCGATAGTTATCACGGTTGTAGAAAATGGCTGCATTGCCCGTTAGGTAGTCCCCTAGCTTGAACGTGTTGGCTAAATCTCCGAATCGATCGCCGACATAATTTACCCCAGCCCCAAAGCCTAATCCTTTCAGGCTGCCCTTTTGGATTTCATAGGTTGTCCATAGGCTGGCGGAATGTTTGGGCACCGACGAGAACTGCTTACCCACATTCTCCAGTGTCGTATCTTCTGAAACCTTGGCATCCGTGTAGGCATAGGAACCAATCACTTTCCAGCCGGGAGCCAGTTCTCCCGTAACGTCTAGCTCCACACCTTGACTTTTTTGTTGCCCAACAGCTGTTGAGAACAGTGGAAAGCTTGGATCGACCACTCCAACGTTATTTTTGGTGATATTGAAGTAGGTCAAGGTTGCAAGGAGCTTCTGATTCAATAATTCTGTCTTAACTCCAAGGTCAAAGCCCTGGCCGCGCTCTGGCTTCAGAATGTCGCCGGATACTGTGGTTCCACTACTGGGGTTAAAGGACTGGGAGTAGCTGGCGAACAAGGACATTTCTTTGATAGGCCGATAGATTAAGCCAATTCGTGGGGTAACAGCAGAAGAGACCTTGGTTGATTCACTTTTATCGGCGAAATCTGTTTCGGCGGTGGTGTTGGTTTGAGTGATTGTGTCATAGCGTAATCCGGCGACCAAAATTAGGTTGTCTTTTAGATAGATTTGATCTTGCAAGTAAGCCCCTAGTCGCGTTGAGTTGTTATCCGCATTTGCAAACAGGGGCAAGGACGATCGCAGTGGCTTGGGTACAAAATTATAATCTGGAGCAAAAATATCAATGGTCGATGGGTTGGCTATATCAAAGAGTGTGATGACGTTCTGGGTAGACCGATTCAGGTCAATGCCGGACGTTAGCGTATGTTTTACAGAACCCGTTGAAAATTTACCCACAACGCTGGTATTGAACGAGTATGAGTTGCTGACGGAATCTTGATCGGCATAAAAACGGGTAACGTTTGCTCCGTCGATGATAAATGGTAATGCCACGACGCTGTAGTCAATGTCATAACGCAGATAGCGGAACCCATTACGGATTTTCCAGTTGTCATTAAATTCATGTTCCAGGCTGTAACCCAAACTAAGGTTCTTTGTGACAATGGAGTCATCTGGATTATTGATGGTCCGATTTAGCGGGATGGGGGCGACACCTGTACCAAATTTAGTAATTCCGAAGTCGGCGGGGCCTTTGTTGTAAGTATATTCTAAGGAGAAATTGAGTTTGGTCCGATCGCTAATTTTCCAAGTCAACGATGGTGCTACAGAAACCAGATTGGTCAGAGTTTCAAACCCTCGTGGATTATTTTCATTTTTATATAGAATGCCTAAGCGATAAAGGAGATTTTTCTCTGGGGTCAGAGGGCCAGTTAAATCAACGTAAGTTCTTAATAACCCACTGCTGCCGACCTGAAGCTCTAGTTCTCGAAGACGTTCTGACAGGGGTTGTTTTGACACCAAATTAATGATGCCTCCCGGTTCAATCGCCCCATATAGAATTGAAGAGGGTCCCTTTAGAACTTCAACCTGTTCTAGATTCGCCACTTCTGGAATGCTTTGGAAGCTACCATATTGACGATAACCATCCTTGAGCATTGGCGTACGTGCCCCGAAACTGCCCCCG
>JANXNM010000749.1 GCA_025354065.1 Synechococcales cyanobacterium 340R_concoct_173_sub
GATTAATGATGGATTCGGTGGTGATGACGGATAATCTGGCGACAATTAAGGAACATGCTTTTATTAAAAAAATAGGACATTGTTCAGATATGACGGCAATCGACGCGGCATTGAGTAATAGTTTGGGAATTTTGGCGATCGATAATAATTAAGGCCAGAGATTGTAATTAAGTACTAAATCTACAGAACTGAAAATCTGTGGAATTCAAAACTTTGCCGCTGTAGATGAGCTTGTGAATGTTGCCGCATAGATGAGCGATCGCTATTTCGCAAAAGTTCTATCTGACGATTGCTTAGTCTATTGACGATTAAGCCAACTCTTCTAAATTTACACTGACAATTAATTCTAAAGGAATCTCTAAAAATTCGGCAATTTCATCATTGGTTAAGCCAAGATCTTGCAATTTCTTGATTTTGGATATTTGCTTATTTTGTTGAGAATCAGGTTTTTCTAATGGAGTTTTATTTGATGTAGATTTATGGCGATCGCTATTAAAATTTACACAATTTATTACATCTCCAACATTCCCTACACTTCCATTACTAACATTAAAAGTTGTACTTCTCTGTCTCTCTAAAACAGATTTAAGATTCCCTTTGCTAACTGGTTCTTCAAAAATCTCTGAAAGCATTTGTAAAAGTTCATAACCAGTATCTTTAATATGACCTTCACTCCTCTCGAAAGATTCTGCAATATCGCCATATTTTTGATGATTTAGCGCCCCCTCAATCACTTTTTTCTGTAAATCATTAAGTCTTTTTCCCGTCTTCGCAAACAAACTCTCATCAACAAACTTCAGCAACTCTTTTGTGTCCATACTTACAATGAGCCTCAATCCACAAGCCCGACTATACCCGTTTTTCCCAGCCTTTTTCCGTCTTGAAGTAAATTTTCATATACCCGTCTTTTTCCGCTTTACTTCTTTTGTAATCACGATTAGATTAATAGCGAGTTAGGTAATATTTCTACAAAAAATTAAACATTTATGGCAAAAAGAAAAATTGGTCAGGTTTTTAAACCTACATCTGGTACTCCTTCTTACTACGATGTTTTTTGGGATGATGCTAGCAAGGAAGTATATGTAGGCGGGGGATATGCTGGCAAAGC
This sequence comes from Synechococcales cyanobacterium 340R_concoct_173_sub, assembly GCA_025354065.1. Next base: position 1,109 of record JANXNM010000749.1, read on the forward strand.
ATCAAGCGAGTCTCAAGCAATGTTCGTCGGGGATCTCTATTGCTCAACTGGGCGAGTTACAAATTAATCATCTTAAAGATATTTGGAGCTTTCTATGAGTGAAAATTGGAATCCAGTTAATGACAGGGTGCATGAGTGGCAACAAGTAACAGCACCTAAGCCTGATGGTACAGTTACATACGTTGTTCGGACAATTGGTCAAACAGCAAGAAATCCTCATGCTTGTTTTGACTACAACCCCAAAACAGGTGAGTTCACTTATAATCATTCATCTTTTAGTAAAAGACAGCATAGTGGCATGAGAGAAGTAATGTCAACAGCTATATCTTTTTTGAAAGGTAAAAAGCTACTTTAATCCATCCTAAAATACAGATTATATTCGCAATGATTACAGTCGTAGTTTCGAGTAAAAGCGATTTTAAGCCTCTCTATAATCAAAAAGTAGCTATTAGTTACGATAGCTTCCTAAGTGGTTATGTTAGCCCCTATGTCAATACAGATAGGGATGGCGCAGCCCAAATTGATGTCGAACATCGACGGAATGCTAAGGGCAAAGTTCATGTAAATGGTCGCGTTGCTTATGAAGGCTACATTGAGTCCTTCATGAATGTTTCTATCGTCTATCCATGACAACCATCAAAACTTGGTGGTTAAACGATCAGTTTTACTAAAGATTAATATAAGTGTATGAATGTCGAAAATTTGGTGGGTCAGGCTTTTCAGTGTTTTAATCAAGGTGACAACGAAAGTGCCTTGCGTCTTTATCAAAAAGCCTTATCTATTGATCCGCAATGCCTACCAGCACTGAGAGGTGTTGCTTGTGTATATGCTGAAATGGGCGACTTTAAATCGGCTATTGATGGACTTACTCGCGCTATCGGAGTAGATTCTCATGATGCAGGTTCATTTGCATTGTGTTCAGCGGTTTATCTTCAATCAGGTGATTTTGAAAATGCCCTTTCAGACTCTAGCAAAGCCATAGAACTTGAACCTGATCGAGTAGGACACTATCGTATTAAGGCTAATGCTCTACTTCAATTGAAACGTTACTCTGAATCCTTGCAATGTTTTCAACAAGTATTACAATTTGAGCCAGAAGATAGCGAGGCTTTAGAAGCTGTAAGTACTTTGCCAGACACTGTCATCAATGAGCGTCTCTTGCCACCACTTGAAGACTTAGCAAACAAAATTGATGCTGCATTTCAACCTTTTGATGAGGAGAGAAACTTCCTTGATGAAGAAAGAAAAAATACTATGAGAGAGGTGATAATTCCCATATCTGATAGAAGTAGTGATCTAGTAAAAGATATCCCTACTAAAAATACACCTCTTGAAGTATTGCTCATATACTCATATATCCAAGCTGTTTCGCGTGGTTGCGGTGCAATTCGCTTATATGGTGTAGATGAAGGTAAGGAGAGGTTAAATGAATCCAAAAAGTTTTTCAAGCAATCGCTAGCTTTAGCTGAAGCGCTAGAAGACTCTGAGATGATGAAGAGAATTCACTTAAAGCTTGTAGCCATAATGTTATCTCTTTATAAAACATGGGAAGCGAAAGAGTGCATCAGCGATGCTTTCACCTCTTATAAATGGTTAGATTCCCATAAGGATATATTGAGTACAGACGAACAGGAACTACTGAATATTCGCATATACAACATTCACAGTATTGTCGAGTCAATTAAAAATCCATCTTCTCCTAACACAGATGATATTGATTCAGATGACGACACATACAAGGAATCCCATGTAAATAACACTCCAGACCTATTGTCTTGGTATTTTAATAACAAGAAACAAGTTACATTAGGCGTTGGAGCTTTCGGGATTGTACTCCTGATTGCGGGTCAATGGCTGATTGGGCTGGCTTGTCTTGGATATGTGTTTTATTTTTGGGGAACAACGCTAGAGTAAGGCTTGTGTCAGTAGATATATTGACGGTTACGCTGGAATGAAAAGATAACGGAAAAAGTAAGGTATAGTTGACAGACTTTGTTAGTGATGCCGAGGTTAAATGATTTGCTTCGTTGTTGAGTTTCGAGAAGTTATGGATGATCGCAAAGGCAAGTAATTGATATGCGATCGCCTAAAAATTACGATTTACAGGAATAGCGATCGC
>JANXNM010000767.1 GCA_025354065.1 Synechococcales cyanobacterium 340R_concoct_173_sub
CCGAGCTTTATTGTGGCGGAGGCAATTTTGAGTTTGATTGGGTTAGGGATTCAGCAGCCTGATCCGTCTTGGGGAAATATGTTGTCGTTGGCGACGAATGCTTCAATTTTGGTGTTACAGCCTTGGTTGGTTGCAGCTCCAGCGATATTGATGGCGTTGACGGTTTTGGCGTTTAATCTTTTGGGTGATGGGCTGCGAGACGTGTTGGATCCGCGTGGAGTGGAGCGATAGAGATCCGCTCTAAATTTTCCACTTTGTGATGATGCTTATTAGATCTAGGCGATCGGAAGAAGCGACTTCTATCAAGGTTATGTCCTTCGATCGTTTTTTGTTGATCGAGCTGCTTTCGGTTGAGAGGCGATCGAAATATTAATGTGAATACTGCTGTGAGTGAGTCTTTTGTGATTGAAGGTAAATTGAAGTCTTAAAAAAAACAGCGATCGATCAGGCGTTGGAATTGAATCGATCTGATATTGCCGCCTTACTAATCAAACATGGAGCAAAGCCTTATGCTCAGTTGTCCACCCAAATAAATTAGGCTAAATATAACGATCGCTCCTAAAAAACTACATTTTTCAACATAGCTATATGTCTAGAGGGCCTCTGGAGGTGTCCGTTCATGGGGGTATATGGGGTGGAGGGGCACCACAACACTGGAGGTGAGCTATCTTCTACTTATGCTTCGAGCCTCGGAAGATACGATCGGCTTGTTCGGGAGAGACCCAACTCGTTCCAATTGAATCAGCATAGGTTGAGGAACTTGATAGGGACCTTCCAGTTACTGGAGGTGCGTCGGTTTTGAGGAACTTTCCATGAACGACTTTGGTGGAGTCTTCCGGATACAGGAGGCTTTGGGGTGGTGCAAAGGAGTTTGTTTCAGGGTGATAAGCGAGAATTTCTCCGGTTTCGATTTCGTAAATCCAACCGTAAATGTTTAAGTTACCTTGGTGCATTCGCGATCGGACGACGGGATGGGTTTTGATGTTGTCCATTTGGGTAAGAACGTTTTCGGCGATCGCGATATCTAGCAATTCTTCGCCTTTGTAATCGCTATAATTTTCTTTGAGTAGCCGCCTGGTCGCGTCCGTGTGTTTGAGCCAGTCATATACTAGCGGCATGTCTTCTTGAAGGGCGTTGAGTTTAAGTAAGCCTTTCATAGCTCCGCAGTGATTATGGCCGCAGATAATGATTTGGGTGATATTTAGGGCATGGATCGCGTATTCAATGGCCGCTCCTTCTCCACCATTGGCCGCTCCAAAGGGAGGAATGATATTTCCAGCGTTGCGAATGACGAACAGATCGCCTGGATCTGCGTTGACCATGAGGCTAGGGACGATGCGTGAATCTGAGCAGGTAATGAAGAGGACGGCAGGGGTTTGACCTTCGCCGAGTTGTTCAAATAGATCTTGGTTGCTAACGAAGTAGTTGGACTGAAACT
>JANXNM010000768.1 GCA_025354065.1 Synechococcales cyanobacterium 340R_concoct_173_sub
ATCGGAAATCTAGCCTGAACTTGAGCCATTGTGGTCATCGCTTTGGAAATAGCTAGAGTCTGAATCATAGGAATTTTGTAGATAGTATTTCTACACTGTAGGATGTAACGATCGGTTTCGTCGCCAACTTAAAGACGATCGTAGTATTAGTTGATGTTCAAGTTTTTAAGTCAGACCGATCGCATTCAACAACTCTCGATCGATCGACTAGAAGCCTTAGCTGAAGCCTTGTTAGACTTTACTCAATTGAATGATTTAGGTGAATTGGTTGGAGGACAATCGGTAATGTCTGGGCGATCGGAGGCGATCGTCACTCGTTTGACGGCTTGTTTGAGAATGGCTCCTTGCTGCGATCGGATTATGGAGACTCTGAAATAAAGGGCACGATAAGGAGAATGCCTTAGCTATCCAGCAGTATGCCTATACATATATAAAATTTTAGCTTGGCGATCATACAATGCTCTAACTCTGTAATTAGGCTGATCATGTAATACCAAAAAACAAGTACTATCCTTATTACTTGGGATATTCCACCATATTGGAGATGTATTAATTGCTCCATTAATATTTTCTTCATGAATATAATTTTGCTTAAAATTTATATTCATGAAAGATCTTTCACATTTTAATTCTTTTCCGGCTTTATTAAGAATAACAGTATTAAATTCTTGATATCCTTCTTTTTGAAGAATATCAAAGGCATCAGATTCCTTTACATTGAACTTATAGTATAATGTCACCTCTCGAATCTTATGACTTTCAATATAAATTTTAAGATTGCTAATTTTATTCTTTAATTTAGGATAAGATTTATAAAAATAATTCTCATCTTCCATATTTTCAAGAGACTCACTACGGGAGCAGCCAAAACACATTGCCAGAAGAATTAGAGTGATAAGTTTCATGGTTACAGACCTCAATATTTTAGCCATTAAATTAATCTACAAGTTTTCGATAATATTAGTAATTTCCTTGTACTCTTGCTTTATCAATATTGCTTTGAATCCAAGGTTTATGAAGGCTGGGAACGTATCTATCTTGTCTAACAGTGACATTTTGATCTCCCCAGATTGACACCTTTAAGTTTTGGAATATTCTTGCTGAAGATACCTTCATATTTAGTGACCGATCGCATTCAACAACTGCTGAGCGATCGCCACTCGCCGATCGCTCATCTGAAGCAGTTTCTTGAGGTGAGCGATCGGTGATGAGGATCTAGGGGCGATGGGATCTAACCCCATCTAACAAATCCAGACTGTAGATGCTAATTGCAGAAATAGAGCTATTTAGATTGTTCGTATATTATTTCAACGTTGTTAGATCTATCTTTTTTGTTGACAAAAGGACTAGAACTTTTAATTTTAATTTGAGATTCAGAAATCCATTTAATATCTACACTAACTCGACCCTTTGCAGCAGCGGTGATGGCAGGTAAACCTTGTTGAGATAAATGGTGATTTTTCCTGATTACTATAATCGTTGAAAAATCAGTGGTCGCTCCACAGTTCCGCTCATAACTCTGAGCGATAAGACTTTTTTCAGGAGATAACTGTTCACTCAATAACTTATCGCTACATCTATATAGAAGTCCATTATTTCTGTCCGAACACCCGATGCTAAAGAGAGCTACGACTAGCGTGAGTGAACCAAGCTTGCAAGAAGTTTGAAGTGTTGACATAAGATTGCTCCTTTTTATCAAATTAATCAAATATCATAATTCGTGTAATACATGAGAAGGCTAAAACAACTTCCAATTCTACATTGCAGGATTAAAAACTTCGTCAAGCTCCTGTTCAATAAAGTTTTTCTTAGGAAAACACTTATCGTAATAGCTATCATAATACTCTGCACCCTTCTTAATCCAATAGTTATCATTAGGATCATCTCCAAAGGTTCCTGTTCCTCCCCAAACTTCACCATATTGACCTGGAGATCCCCATTCAGGCATTGAAGTTCCCGCAGCGATTTGTGCTCTTCCAGCTTCTCTTTCTAAGATAGCTAGAGGAATTCCGGCAGCTCTGCCCATAACACCGTAGTGAAAATTTCCAAAGTTCTCATATGGAGAAGGTCTGTCTTGAGTACCCGGATCAAGCTGCTTGTAGCCCCACGAACCACCATTTTGAACTTGTTGTTTGAACCAAAATGGGTTAAGTGCATGATCTCTTGCTATTTCAATATTCCGAGTAATGGAAACTGATGAAGGAAAGTTAGGAATTTGGGGCGCAGGAGCGCATTGGGAATCACTCATTTCAGTGTATACAAATGGAGAATTTGAAAAGTCAAAGTATTTTCGGCTGTCTTTATAAATTTGAGATTGATCCCTTACGATCTTGGGAATCATTCCTAAATCTGCATTGCGAAAATACGAATTAATTTGTTGAACACCCGATGTGATGACATCTGATGTGGAGTTTCTCCAGAGAGTAATCAAGAAAAATGTAGATGGTAGTGAGGACTGAATAGGTTTTAATGCGGTATAAGCTCCGCCGAGATTCACAAGTTCACTCAAAGTATCCGATCGCAGTATTTGTGATTTTGCTCCCGAATCTAGAACACCTTCGGCTGCTCTCATCAATCGCCCTGAAAACTGAAGGGTCCTAATCCGATCGCCCCTACTCTTACTCCCACCAATAAACTCACTCAACCCAGCAGCAGCAGATCGCCCCCCTTCTCCAAAATAGTCTCAATCCAAGTACTCACTTCAGTGGCATTATCAACAGTTGTAGTCGGCTTCACCTTGATAATTTCATAACCCAGTTGAAGCAATTCCTGCACCACCTCAACCGACTGTAAATCGGTTTTCAATGAATCGACTTGAAGAGCCGATCGGAGCAAGCCTTCTGCCATGCCTAATAATTGAGCATCATTTTGATCACCGACATCATTGCCCAAACCATTCATCATCTGAATGACTTTGCCGACGACGCCTTTAGTTCTGTCGTATTGATCGAATAAAAGCGATCGTACTGCCGTCCCACTCAGATTAGGACTTTCCGCCAAGTCCCATAATTGATCCAACCAAGCAAAGGCTCCGGTTAATGCCGTTCCTTGCGGTTTGAGCAAACCATAAATTCTGGCAATCTCACGGGCCGATCGTTGAATTTCTAGAGGATTATTGGGACTAAACCAATTCATATCAAGCTGAGATGCACCAATGACTGTTTCCACCGCTGAGATGCACTAATGACTGTTTCCACCAAGGTCTCAAAGGTTTGCAATCGGACTGAATCGTTACCATTCATAATGTCCTTTGCCAGGGCTAGACCCAACGATACGGTTGAGACATCGCTGTGGGATGCTTTTTCTAAACTCCCTAAGAAAAACCGATCGTGCCAATATGAATCCCCAGGGAAAACTCCTCCTTCATAGCCCCAGCTTGTATTTTCTGAAAAGTCACCATGAATAATGACCCCAGCCTCAATCAACACAGTCATCCGATTTTTTAATGCCGCTTTCTTCGATTTATTCGCGTCTGTGGTTCCAGGTATAGCCGCGATCGCCTTCGCAAAAGTCCATCCCGCCAGCTTATTTGTCCATCCGTCGAATCGTAACCTAACGAAAACAGTCCGTTAAAGTTAAATACCAATTCTTGTATCACTTGCTGTTATTATCGATACTAAGCGTTGAACCCTATTGAACATAATAGGCACAAAATATTTTTAGAAAGTATTATTAGATAACAGATAAATTCAATCACCGCGATAAGATATGAAATAGCCTTCAGATAAAGCTATATCTAAAAATGATTCTAACTCCTCAAGTTTTTTCCAATTTCCATCTCTCTGAGTTAAATTAGTAAAAATTCCTTTAATAATTTCACATCTTACCTGGAGGTCTTTGGGATACTTCCCTCCCTTAAAATATAAATTCAAGATTTCATCAAGCTTTTTTGCTTTTATTTTTCTTACAATCTTAAGAATTCTTTCTTGATCATAATCTAGTAATATTTTGTGCGAATAGGGGTCGGTGATAAAGTCACCTGAAATATCACGAATCCAAGAAATAAAATCATCTGAAATGTCAAGATATAAATCTATTTCTCTAATCATCATTCCCATAATTTATCACATTTTAAAATTTTTGGACTAGAGTGGGTTCAAATTCTTTTGGGCAACAAACTCCGGTCTTATTTTATAACAAATCTTTATTGTTTTGGGTAATCGTCTAAGGCGGGACATTTCACGCAGAGGGACTTCTGCCTACAAAGATTTTAGACTTTTAGCGCGGAGAGGATGTGCCGCTTTAGGTTGAAACCTATTGTTTGTTCATATAGCAGTTGCAAATCTGGTGAGGTACAGTTTGATCCCTAAAATCTATGCTAATAGGCTAAGGTGTACTCCACTTGATAGAGAACTGCTATATTAATTCTAATTGATTTGTAACACAGGTTAAATCCACAAAAATACGTTTACAAATAAACCTAGATTTTATATCTAAAACCTAGTAATTTATATGAAGTAGTAAAGTCTCTCGCACCTCCTGTCGTTCTTGCTCTGTTAAGCTAAAACCTCTTTTTGTCTCAATCTCTCTAATTGCATCTTGGATTTTAGAATTGACAGAATTAATTTCTTTGATATAAATATCATCTGATGCTGTACTTCCCGCATCTATAGGATTCAAAAAATCAATAATTCTTTCTATCCATCCAGGTTCGCTGGCTCTTTCATGATTTCTCCTAATTTGTAAAATACTAGCATTTGCTTCATCAGCTTTAGAGAGAATAATCCCAATTGAAGTTACTGTCAAAGATTTAAATGCCATTGTGGGATAGAAAGATACGACTTTACCAGTAGCATTGTTGACTATAAGTCTAACGATTGATTCACCATTTCTACCTATAGAACGTCCAAAATCTTTTTCAAAAACTGTTTGTGTACCTTCAGATATAACTCTGCTAGGATTTTCTAAGGTTCTTATTGCAAGTTTTTTGGCAGTGCTACCACTTGAGAAAGTAGTCTTTGTTAGTACCCTTGCAATGTGACCTTTAATAATATGAGTTGAGATATCATCTCCTTTCCCAGCTAGCCATCTTAGTGATCGTTGAGAAACGTTCAATGCCAATTTAGACGTTATAGCTCCCAATCCTGAAATCAACAAGCCATCTAGTTGACTAGATGCAACTAAAATTGGACTACTAGTTACCAGCTTCTTGTCAATTTTTATAAAACTACCTAGAGCAATAATATCCTTTAATGATTCCTGGATTCCATCTTCGTTAGTATTGGCATAATTCCAAATATCGGTAAGAAAATCATCAAGTCGTCCAGTTCTATTCCAATTTATCAATTCAGGATATTGGGCTGAATTAGTGTAAATGCTACTTAGATTGAGTAGTTCACTTAGCACATCAGCTTTCAACACCTCCGCATCCAACACTGGATCATCCACCGCCCCCGCCAATTGGACAAGTCGTTGGGCAAACTGAAGGGTCTTAATCCGATCGTCCCTCACGACTACGCCACTCAAGAAATCACTTAACCCCGCCGCCGCCATTCTGACATCACCGCCTTCCAGCAAAGTCTCCACCCAAGTACTCACCTCCATCATATTCGTAGAATCCACGGTTGGATGAACCTTCACGACTTGATAGCCAAAATTC
>JANXNM010000826.1 GCA_025354065.1 Synechococcales cyanobacterium 340R_concoct_173_sub
TTACATCAAGCTAACTGTCCGCTGCTGCTGGTTCCTGAACCAAAACCTGAAGATCTAGCGCGCAAATTCTTGGGTGCAATTCCAGCTTCGGTGTAGAGATGGTTTTAGATGATTTAGACGATCGGCTTAGTTAAGTATTTAGGTAGGTTGTCTAATAGCCGATCGTTCTCCCTCGATCGGCAGAGATCTATCATAGCCATTGACCTTTAGTCTGTCGGAGAGACGATAGTCCTTCTCAATTGTGGAACGTTGGAAAAGCATTCCGGAGAAAACCACCAATTCAGAAGCAGTCAAACAGACCGATCGCAGGTCACTTGTAGCTTCCGCAAGAGCTTTTGTTTCTGCGTCATAGGAAAACTCGATCGAACATATGGTTGTAGTATGGCCGATCGTTTTTCCTCGATCGTCCAAAATCTAGTATGGACGATCGCCCTTCTCGATTTTGGAACCTTGGTGTAGAAAAACTCAAGTTATCATCTTGCACTGGGTTCAGAAGCTAAGTCAAATTCAGGATAACTCTTCCCAACTATTGAGGTGTCGATCACCATTCCAGAAACAACAGAATTTGGCTGAATTTTTCGACAGTTTCTGTAATTGTTGGGAGATCTAAAATCACCATCGCCTCGCCACTGTTTACTAGAAACATATGAACATTGATAATAATATGCACCGTAGTTGGGTACATATATTTTACCAGGGACTACTAGTATTTCCTGCCAACCAGAGGTCTTAGTTGATAAAATGACCAAAGCGACTTGATGGTTAAAGATACTAATCAGTTCATAACCATTCTTCGTAGATTGAAATACCCAAGTATGGAACCCCCCAGAACCACCACCTGTTGAGCTATTGATTTGGACAAAAGCATCTTTTTTACCGTCATTATTGATATCTACTTCTAAATAAGAGTAACTTTTATTAGAATAGTTACTACTTATCAGGCTTTTAAATTGTCTGCGAACAGTAGCATCAAGATTTGGGTTAAACTTACTTGAAAATGAAAGATTAGATACTTTTCCCTTCTTAATTCCACCAACTCCCTCAATAGCCTTATCAAACGAGCTTTGTGCTGAAACAGACGA
>JANXNM010000827.1 GCA_025354065.1 Synechococcales cyanobacterium 340R_concoct_173_sub
GAATTTATTCGTTTTACCGATCGTACATACTCTTCCGCCTGATTGCGTTTGCGAAATCTCGCTAGAACCGATCGCTGACAATCTGGCAACAATCGAATGACCGACCAAGGAAATAGCCGCGCACGATAGACTGAGCCTGCCACATCCGGCAACTCCGCTGGTATCATATCCATACCTCATGAATTGTGGGGAACGATCGCCTTGATGTTTTCCAGGCAAGAGGCGATCGCAAAATTTAATGACAGATGTAGCTTGACTAGATCTAGTCACTCAACAACATTCATTAAATGACGAGATCTAGTCGTTGTCAAGCATGGGTTTAGTTCGGTTAAAAATTCGTGAGCTAGCAGAAAATCGGGGATGGAGTCTGCGGGAGGTATCCGATCGCTCTGGTGTTGTATACAGCACGTTACGAACCTATGCGCGATCGTCCGGTATGGCGATGGTTGATGCGACAGCCTTGCTTAAATTGGCGCGGACGTTTGAGGTGGCGATCGAAGATTTAATTGAAGTGGTTGAAGAGTAGAAGAGGGACGATCGGCTCCTGTAGATTTACAGCGGAAACCGTGAACAACTTTTGTAGATAGATTATTCTAAAAAAATTTAGCGCTGACTACACACCATCAACTGAATTGCGTTTTGCCACGATCGCAACCCAAGATTGTTGGCTTTTTGGTAATCCGGGTGGACGATAGTAATGATGATCGATCGTAAAACCTGCATTTTCAAGACAAGGCAACATTGTCTCGTACTCCCAAAAAGAAGTATACCGATCGCCCGTCATCCTCGACTCAAACCCTTCCCCTGTGCCCCGTGCCAAGGACATCACGATCGCCCCACCCACCACTAAACAATCATATAAATTCCGCAATACATTCACCATAGAAGCTTGCGGCACATGAATTAACGACGCATTTGCAAATACACCATCGAAATATTGATTCGGTAAATTCAAATTCAGAAAATTCTGTTGCCAAACCTCACAGCCTGTTATTTGTTTTGCCATTTCCACAAATGCCGGAGTCGCATCCAGCCCGATCGCCTCATGTCCCAATGTTTCAAACGCCATCAGATCTCGTCCAGGCCCACAACCAAAGTCCAGAATGCGTCCGGGATTCTTTGGCATTGCAGAAATCAACGCATTGCGATTTTGAGAA
>JANXNM010000829.1 GCA_025354065.1 Synechococcales cyanobacterium 340R_concoct_173_sub
TTACATCAAAAAGCGATGATGATGGTTTAAATGATCTTCAATAAAGCTGGCGATAAAGTAGTAGCTATGATCGTATTTGGGTTGGCGACGAAGAACGAGTTGTTGGCCTGATGTTTGGCAGGCTGCTTCAAAGAGTTCAGGCTTCAATTGACTCTCTAGAAACCCGTCTCCCATACCTTGATCAATTAGAATTGGATTCGGATGAGCGGTGTGGCGAACCAGTTCAGTTGCGTCATAGTCTGACCAAAGATTACGATCGTCTCCCAAATATCCACTAAAGGCTTTTTCACCCCAAGCACATTGACTAGGCGAACCAATGGGCGCAAAGGCGGAGACACTCCGATATTTACTTGGCGATCGTAAAGCACAAACTAATGCACCATGACCACCCATGGAATGCCCGCAAATACTTTGAATGGGTTCATCCTTATCAGATTTTAAAACTGGGAATGAATCTGCAATGAGTTGGGGGAGTTCATGGGTGATGTAGGAATACATTTGATAATTCGATCGCCATGGATCGAGCAAGGCATCGACATAAAAACTCGCGCCAATGCCGAAATCCCATTGATCGGGTTCATCAGGAATCCCAGTTCCCCGAGGACTCGTATCTGGTGCAACTATCATGATTCCAAGCTCTGCGGCAACGCGTTGTGCGCCCGATTTTGCCATGAAGTTTTCTTCGGTGCAGGTGAGTCCGGAGAGGAAATAGAGAACAGGGACGGGCTGGGTGTTAGCTTGAGGTGGGATGTAAATAGAGAACTTCATTTCGCTATCGCAGCAATTTGAATTATGACTATAAAACTCCGTAGTTCCACCAAAAGAAGCGGATGACGATCGTAGATTTAGCATGATTTTAGCTTGTAATTTAAGAGGTGTAATTTAAAACATGTGATTTAAAACCTGTAATCTATGGGAATGTCATGACCGTACGAATACCTTCACCTTTGTGCATTAAATCAAAGGCTTCATTAATCCGATCGATCGGCATGACATTAGTAATTAAATCATCAATATTAATTTTGCCGTCCATGTACCAATCTACAATTTTTGGCACATCTCGTCGCCCCTTTGCCCCGCCAAACGCAGTCCCCTTCCAAGTTCGTCCCGTCACAAGTTGAAATGGACGAGTGCTGATTTCCTTTCCGGCAGCAGCAACTCCGACAATCACACTCATTCCCCAACCCTTATGGCAGCATTCCAACGCT
>JANXNM010000859.1 GCA_025354065.1 Synechococcales cyanobacterium 340R_concoct_173_sub
GGGGGACCGGACTATGATCCGGTTATTTAGACTCACATCAAACATCCAACTCTAAATTCAAAGTCTCCTTTACTAAGGGGGATTTAGGGGATCAAATTCAGAGCGTAGACAGACCCAACAAAAAAGAATCTCGCCCCAAAACTGGAACGAGATTCCGCAATGAAATGGTGAGGGCTAACCCTGCTGTTTCATGCCGTACTTGCGCATAAACCGATCGACCCGGCCTTCGGTATCGATAATCTTCTGCGTTCCCGTGAAGAACGGATGATTGCCAGACCATACGTCCACATTCATCTTTGCTTTGGTTGAACCAACAACTAATACTTCTTCGCCATTGCAGACGACTTTGCATTCGTTGTGCCACTCAGGGTGAATTCCAGGTTTAGGCATTGAATACGCTCCGTAGATTAATAGAATGAAAGATCAATCTTATTTTCAAAAGAAAAATTTGCCCATACTTTTAAGATATGGAGGCAAAGCACCGCGCATCGCATTGACGAGTTGCAGCCAAAATCTTTGCCACCAGATATCCAATCGCATTTTACCGCTTCGAGTATTGAGGCGCTTTCCGTGCTTTACGCAGACCATACTTACGACGTTCTTTCGCCCGAGGATCACGGGTTAGCAATCCTTCGATCTTCAAAGGACCACGATTTTCAGGGTCGAGTTCGCATAGTGCACGAGCCGCTCCCATTTTGATCGCATCTGCTTGTCCAGTCAAACCGCCACCATGTGCGTTTACAAGGATGTCATATTCGCCTTCCAAACCAAGAGTCTCAAGAGGCGCTTTTGCAGCCGCCAAATAAGCTGGATTGCCTTGGAGATAGTACTCTCCAGGCTTTCCGTTGATTACGATTAATCCGGTACCGGGTACTAGTCTCACCCGTGCGATCGCGTTTTTACGACGACCTGTACCTTGATATACTGCGCGTCCTTCATCAGCCATCAGATTAGACCTTCCCTGGAATCGTGTTGATCGTCATTACCTGAGGATCTTGGGCAGTATGAGGATGAACATCACCCGCATAGACTTTCAGCTTGGTGAAAAGCTGACGGCCCAAAGAATTCT
>JANXNM010000873.1 GCA_025354065.1 Synechococcales cyanobacterium 340R_concoct_173_sub
AAGATCGCCATCTCGTAAATCCGCATAGGCGATCGCCCAGACTTTACGCTTCACTTGATCAAAAATCAGCAAACTATCAATCTGCATCCAGAGACCATCGGGCAAATCCTCGGCTGTTAGGGGATAAATGGTTACTTTTGGCTCAATCCAATTAATTAATTCATAGCCCCAAAACCCAAACAATCCACCAATTCCCGACGGCAATTCTGGGACTTTCACGGGACGCACTGGAGCAAGGCAATCGGATAATGCTTTAAATGGATCGCCTTCAAAAATATTAATCTCGCCCGTGCGATAGGTCTGTGTGGTTGTGTTTCCCCGTGCCTCCATGATCCACAGTGGATCGCAGCCGAGAAAACTATAGCGACCGATCGATTCGCCCCCTTCGACGGATTCTAATAAAAAGTTATAGGGCCGATCGCGACAGACCCGATACCAAGCTGAAACGGGGGTATCTAGATCGGCTACAAGCTCTTGATACACGGGGACAAAGTTTCCCTGAGTTGCAAGTTCACAAAATTCGTCGAAGGCTGGGAAAGTCATAGGAAAATAATCACCGTTTTGACAATAGTACACGAGCCATTCGGTAACTTACGCGCTGTTATTTGACGCTGTTATTTGGGCAGCCTAAAGCTGTACATCATTAATTAAGTTAATTAAGCAACCTGCCCATTGGAATCTTATGCCCACTACAAGCAACGACGACAGTAATTTAATACAGACGACTCTTGAATGGATTGCTGATGCTGGGATTAATGGGTTGGGAATCCTACCCTCTGCGGAGAAGGTTGCAAAAAATCACTTGAATGGTGCCGCTAGTGTCGAGGATGCGATTAATTCGATTATTGCCTGGAGAACCACCTATGCTGTTGGTACAGGTTTTATTACTGGACTGGGTGGCATTGCAGCTATGCCTATTACGATTCCATCAGGATTAGCTGCATCTTATGCAATTTCGGCAAATACGGCGGCGGCAATTGCTTATCTTCGGGGCTATGACATCCATTCTGACCAAGTAAGAACAACTATTTTGTTATGTTTACTGGGTGAAGCAGGAGAGGAGATCCTCAAAACCGCAGGTATCGCTATTGGGACTAAGATATTTCAGAATTTGATTAAGCAAATACCTGGAAAGATCTTGATTGAAATCAATAAGAAAATTGGCTTCCGATTAATCACAAAAGCGGGCGAAAAAGGTGTAATTAATCTCATGAAATTAGTGCCACTAGTCGGAGGGATTGTGGGAGGAACATTTGACGGTATGTTTGTGAATACTTGTGGAAAAACTGCTAAGGGAATATTTTCTGAAGCGTCAGACCCGTAACACGATCGCACTCTCAGCCAACCATTGGCAAATGTAAGCATCAGCTAGATCGATCGCAGCCGATCGTCTGAGTTATGGTGAATATAATTTATATTTCATCAATTTTGGGAGGTGCATAGATAACAATTCAAGATACTTTTATTGAAAAACTACGACATCTCCCCGACCCACTAGCCCAGATCAGGTCAGAAGGTCTTCAGCAGTGGCTCGATCGCCCCTCAGCTTGATTCAGTTCAGGATCTTAATGGGGTGCGATCGCCAAACCCTGGCATAATGGGAAAGTTTTCAATTTAGTCAGAAGCCAGATTTAGTCATATGCGTAGCCATTATTGCGGACAGGTTCGAGCAGCCAACATCGGAGAAACCGTCACCCTCTTCGGTTGGGTCGATCGCCGCCGAGATCATGGATTCGTCATCTTCCTCGATCTGCGCGACAAATACGGTACAGTTCAAATCGTCAGCGATCCCGATCGTACGCCCCAGTCCCACCCGATCGCCGAAGGAATTCGCAACGAATACGTCATCAAGGTCATAGGACGAGTCAGCAAACGCCCCGAAGAATCCCTAAATTCTAAGCTCCCCACGGGCGAAATTGAAATCTATGCCGACGACATCGAAATCCTCAGCGCCGTCCGCAAACAACTCCCGTTCCAAGTTTCCAGCTCCGAAACCGAAACCGTCAAAGAAGAATTACGACTGAAATATCGTTATTTAGATTTACGCCGCGATCGGATGAGCAAAAACCTGCAATTGCGTCATAACGTCATCAAAGCATCACGCCGATTTCTTGAAGACCAAGAACAGTTCATGGAAGTCGAAACCCCAATTCTCACTAAATCTACTCCCGAAGGTGCCCGCGATTACGTTCTTCCCTCCCGCGTAAATCCCGGTGAATGGTATGCATTGCCTCAATCTCCTCAGTTGTTCAAACAATTGTTAATGGTTGCCGGGTTCGATCGGTATTATCAGGTGGCGAGATGCTTCCGGGATGAAGATTTACGGGCCGATCGGCAACCTGAATTTACCCAGCTCGATATGGAAATGAGTTTCATGGATCAAGAAGAGGTTCTCGATCTAAATGAACGTCTTATTTGTCATATTTTCAAAGATGTTAAGAACATTGATATTGCTCGTCCATTCCCACGTCTTACCTATGCAGAAGCCATGGATCAATATGGCAGCGACAAGCCGGACACTCGCTATGATTTAAAGCTTGTGAATGTTTCTGATTTACTCAAA
>JANXNM010000278.1 GCA_025354065.1 Synechococcales cyanobacterium 340R_concoct_173_sub
CGCAAGAAACTGGAAGGTCTACCACGTCAATCTCGCCTCATATGGTACTGAAGATTCCTACTACTGGGAACATGCAACGCGATCCGTTGTTGGAGATCTGGCCTCAATTACGGACGAGAATGAAGCTAAAGCCTTGCTAGAGCAAGCGATTTCATGCCTTAACGACTTTTGGGCAGAAGAGAACGCGGTTATGGTCTGTGACGAAATTAGTTACATCGGCTCGCGCTTTGGTCGGTGGGATGCCGAGGTTAACGAATATCTTTGCCTGGTAGCTGGACGGATAAGCGCACTCACCTCTACCGGAATGAAGCGAGCTAAGGCGATATGGGCGCTCTGCCCTGAATTGGTCAGCGGCTCTCTCAAGGGTCCGGCAAAGGCGATCAAATCACTTGATTTAATGCTATTTGCGATCGCACCAGGGCGCACCGCTGAATGGAATGGTCAAGAAATTTCGTTTAACCAGGCACTCTATAACCAAGTTGCCTACAACTTCGACGGCGTGACCATGCCAACTGATGAACAGGTGAAACTATGCGCGACTCATGCGATCGATCGGATTTGCATGATTAACAGTGAATGGATACCCGTTGGTGAGCTGCCAGCACTGACGGCCCCGCCGCCCAAAATACCCGATAGTCCCGCCGCTGTTTTAAGGGCTTGGGGTGGGGCTAATCCCTATGAGGTTCTAACTCACGGTCTCGCCACAATGTTACTAACTCAAAACTCTGACCCGGCGATCGACGAAGCCCTCCCCCAAGACAAAGACCCCGAGTATCAGACTTGGAAATGGGCATGGCAAAAACTCACCCGATTCCCCGAAGGAAAGACGCTTCGTGAACTTTGGAACGATGCCCCCAAATCTCTCACTAGTACAATCGAACGTGAACAGTTTGATGAATATCTAGACACTGCGATTGCTGTTGGACTTCTCTTTTCCGAAGAAGGGAAACTTACCCACAATCCCAACATGTCACCGTAGGACCGTAGGACACCGTAGGACCCGTAGGACACCCCAAAAATTAGCGTAGGACAGGGTGTCCTACGGGGTCCTACACCTATCCTACGGTCCTACGGTCCTACGGTCCTACGGGTCCTACACTAAACAAAAAAATAATGGACACCTCTCAACTCGCCGATGACGCTACCATTCTGAAGACGAAACATAAGACACCCACAGGATTTACTCATGTTGCTAGAAATAAAACTGAACTGGGAAAATCCCAACCGAATGAAAGATTCCACGGTCTCCCTTATTGCTAGAGTTTTGGAGTATCAAGAACGTGCAAGCTTAGGTGGATTGAGTTATTTCTATAGGCTTGATGTGAGGGAATTTAAATGGGAGGACATATATTATCCGGTAAAGGCAGCATCAATCGAATTTGGAAAATTGCATATTCAGCTTGATGACGAAGATTTAGAGATTTTCGGTATCCCCATTGCCTCTTGTCAGGTCGTTGATGACTTCCCCATTCCTTCAATTACATTTAAGAAATAAGCCTCACGACCGCCGAAGAACTCTCCAGCAGTGACAAAAAAGGCGATCGGACTGCTGAGAAACCGATCGCCTAAAATGTAATTAGTTTCAACGTAGTCACCATTATGAACGATCGCACTCCCGAGCAAATCAACAGTTCTCTAGACCGTACCGAACAAATCCTTTCCAATCTCACC
>JANXNM010000890.1 GCA_025354065.1 Synechococcales cyanobacterium 340R_concoct_173_sub
GATGTTTTTGCACCGTCTTGTTTGAGTTGTTTTGACTATACGAATGCGCTGGCCGATATTGTTGTGGGCTATATGGGTGCGGAATTTGGTTCTCAATGGATTGTGGTGCGCAATGAAACGGGTGCGGAAATGCTGGATTTAATTCAAGATGCGATTACAACTAAACCTGTGACGAGCCAAGGCGATCGCAAAGCTGCCGTCCAACAAGGGATTGCAGCCTATGACAAGGCCATGACCTTACCGATGTGGGTGGCGAAAGCGATGGGCGTTGTGATTAAACGCATTGGTCCGAAGGGTCTGGAATATGCACGATTTTCCATTGATTCTCACTTCACCCGCAACTATCTATTTGTAAAACGGAATTATTCACAAAAACTAGAACACCATGTTCCTGAGTTTGCAAAACGGATTGTTGCACAATACAAGCTACCAGAATAGATACAAACTGGTAGTGGAATCTTAAGACGATCCCTTTTGGTTTTGCGATCGGAATCGACCTGCAATAAAATCTCGTTGTTCAGCATGTTTCGTCGCCCGCCCTGTCACCCGTTTGCGCCACATCCGAAAGCTAGATTCTTTCATTTCGCGTCGCATTACCGCAATCACCTGCGGCTCACTCAAACCAAATTGAAGTTCGATCGCTTCAAAGGGAGTTCGATCTTCCCAGGCCATCTCCAGAACACGATCGATCGTTTCAGAATCTAATTCAGGTAATTTCATAGAAGTTACGTAAGTTACGGATTTTGTAAGGGATGCAAGTGATAAACCAATCCATAGGGCCAGTTTGAATTGCCACCATGAACATGAATGAAAGTTAAAAAGCAAACGCTTAGGAACAGTTGAGCCATGCAAATTAGAATCAACGATCGCATTCGTCCGCGTTCTAACCAAGCTGCCCAAATCTGAATAAATGGGTACAACACAATTAAATAATGTCCCGGAACTCGCACCCGCGCGGCTAGAAGTAATAACGGCATAATTACTCCACCAGCCCAAAAGTAATCTGTTATTACAAATTCAGATTTAATCTCACCAGAACTTCGGGCCTTCCACCACCGCACCAACGATGCGATCGCACTAATAGCCAAGAACAAAAGTGCAAGGGCAACCCCAAAGCTCGGATAGCCGAAT
>JANXNM010000002.1 GCA_025354065.1 Synechococcales cyanobacterium 340R_concoct_173_sub
GCTGATGGTGTGAATGGTTTTGAGTTCTTTTTAGTATTGCAAGGTGCGATCGGAATCGTTATTTTAAATGCTGATGGAGACGTGGTGCGATCGGAGCGATTGGATGCAAACGGTGAGGCACGGGGGATTGAATTGGCTGAGGGACTGTATCATACGCTGGTGGTGTTGGAGACAGATTCAGTGATTTTTGAACTTAAGGAAGGCCCCTATCAAGCCTCGACAGATAAAGATTTTTTGCCAATGTTTCCACCTGAAGGAAGTGCTGAATGTGAGAAATGGGTGCGATCGTGGGAAATGTTGTTTTAAGGATAAATTGAATTTCGATCAGAATTTCGATCAATAGTGCGACTTACTTAAAATCGCGCTTACATTCTCAGAGTTTCGATCAAATCTGTCTCGATAGATCAATCAACAAAACAATGTAATATTATTACACTCTGACTTGAGACAAGGATGAAGCCAATACTAACCATAGGAAATTTATGTGCTGAAGCGACAAGATTTGCTGAAACAGAATCAATATATGACGAACCCAGACTGTATGGGGTGACGGATGGAAAAGCCATAGGCACTTATCTCGAACATAAATTCACAGCCTATTTAGCTCAAAGCTATAGTTGTCAGCCAGGAAATTCAGCTTCAGGCATTGACCTTCCTGCTCTTGACGTTGACATAAAAGTGACCAGCATAAAACAGCCACAATCCTCTTGCCCTTTTAGGTCGGCAACTCAAAAAGTATTTGGATTAGGATATCACCTTCTAGTTTTTGTATATGACAAGTATGACGATAGTCAAAATAAAACTGGAAGATTAAACATGCACCATACTATTTTTGTGGATAAGAGCAGGACAGGTGATTTTCAGACGACTAGAGGCATCATAGATATTCTGAATCGAGATGGAAACAAAGATGACATTATTGCTTTCATAATCGATCGAAATTTACCCGTTGATGAGATAGGTGCCAATCAGTTGGCTGAGAGTATCTTGGAATTACCCCCGAATCAAGGATATTTAACGATCTCAAATGCTCTTCAGTGGAGATTGCAATATAGCCGAGTTATCCAGCAAGCTGGAAGTATTCCAGGAATAATTAGAGTTCGATAAATCCTAATGAAAAAATCAATTGAAAAATGGCAATTTGGTGATTTTCAAACCCCCGAAAATCTTGCAAAAGAAGTAATTCATACTCTAAAATTTAATCATAAAATATTCCCGCAGTTTGTAATAGAACCAAGCTGCGGAAAGGGTTCTTTCGTCCGAGCGGCACTCAATGAATTTGTTGATTCAAAAATAATAGGGTTAGACATAAATGGAAAATATGTAGAAGAAACAAAACTATCTATAGCCAGGTATCAAAATTCACAGAATGCAACGATATATGAGTCAGACTTTTTTAATACTGATTGGAAAGATCTGATTTCTAGACTTCCTGGATATATTTTAGTGGTCGGTAATCCTCCTTGGGTTACAAGCAGTGAGCTAAGTACTCTTAATAGCCAAAATCTTCCCTCAAAGTCAAACTTTCAAAATAGACGAGGCATTGAGGCCATCACTGGTTCAGGAAATTTTGATATTTCTGAATGGATGTTAATTCAACATGTCGAATGGTTATCAAAAAGAGAAGGGACTATAGCTATGTTGTGTAAGTACTCTGTCGCTCGTAAGGTAATGCGTCAAGTTAAAAAAGAATCAGGCAATAGATTTTCTGGCTACATTTATTTTATTAATGCAAAAAAATATTTCGGTGCATCGGTAGAAGCTTGTCTTTTCGTTCTATCTACCAACGGAAAAGCTAATGATAACTCCGATTGTAGAGTTTATGAGGATTTGAAATCCAGAAAAATATCATATTCAATTGGTGAAAGAGATGGGGCGATTGTCAGAGATATAGTTCAATATGAAAAGTGGAAACATTTGCTAGGTCAAGATTTAAGATATACGTGGCGTTCTGGAATTAAGCACGATTGTTCAAAGGTGATGGAGTTAGAGCAAATTGATGAAACTTTATTCCTAAATGGAATGGGTGAGAAATTTCATTTGGAACAAGACTATTTATACCCTCTTCTAAAAAGCTCCGATGTTGGAAATGGCAGAATTGATGATTACCGTAAAATCATCTTAGTTACACAAAAGTCAGTTGGCGATGATACAACTATCATTCAAGATAAAGCTCCAAAAACGTGGCAGTATTTGCTTGCATATGAGGAGCCTCTAAGAGCTAGAAAAAGTTCTATCTATAAAAATAAACCGCCGTATTCTATTTTTGGTGTTGGTCCGTATTCCTTTAAAAATTGGAAAATAGCAATTTCAGGGTTTTATAAGCGACTAGAATTTTATCTGATTGGTCCTTTAGATGAAAAATCAGTTATGTTTGACGATACTGTGAACTTCATGTCGTTTGATAGTAAGGAAGAAGCTAAATTTATTTTTAACCTAATCACCTCAAATCCTTCGCTAGAGTTTCTAGACTCTATGATATTTTGGGATGAAAAAAGACCAATCACAATAGATATATTGAAGCGATTATCTCTTAAAGCTGTTGCAAGCGAGTTAGGGGATATGGAAGTTTATCTGAAATGGGCTGAAGCCGTTCACACAGTACTGCAACCGATCGAATCGTAATTCATTTCAAATCACCCGATCCAAAACTACAATTTACCCCTAGATTCTAGTCAGCTTAAACTCACTTAAATCCAGGGGTAATGCGTTAGATAATCACAACTACTAGGCAAAAGCTGAGCGTTTCACTTCACCCGAGTTGCTCGGTTTGCATTAGTCGTACGATCCATATCCCGAACCTTTTTACCACGCCAGAACAACCGAATTGGAGTGCCCCGGAAGCCCAAGGATTCACGGAATTTTCGTTCAATATATCGACGATACCCATCGCCAAACAAATCAGGATTATTCACAAACAGGGCGATCGAAGGCGGTTGAATACTCACCTGAGTGCCGTAGTAAATCTTGCCCTGTTTCCCTTGTCTTGTTGTGGGCGGAGTATGCCACATGACCGCATCTTCAATCACCTCATTAATCACAGACGTTTGCAGACGACGGCGATGTTGTTCTGCTGCCGGAGCGATCAAATCAAAAATCTTCTCGACCCGCTGACCATTCAATGCACTCGTGAAAATAATATCTGCCCATTCGGTGAAATGAAAACGCGATCG
>JANXNM010000046.1 GCA_025354065.1 Synechococcales cyanobacterium 340R_concoct_173_sub
AACCTTTTCCTAAAAGTCGGAGCAACAGCGTTTCTGGAATGATGGGCAGTTGATGCACGACAACAAAGCCCATGCGCAACGTATCGCCCATAAAGAAGAACCCATCACCCCATTCTTCTTTCGGGAGAACATTACAACCGCACAATCGTTCTTGGGAAGCTGTGGGCACAATCATCCAAAGTAAGACTTCCAAGAGAGTTGGGGCGATCGTCATATTTCCTAAACAACCAAGTTCAGGGATGGATTGCCGAGATTGGGGCATAAACCAGACATCGACCTGCTGGGCTTCACCAACGGGGAGTTCATAGCTAATGATGATTTCCTCGGCAAAAGGCAACAGCATTCCCTTTAAGTAGCGTTTAGCAAATTGATCGTGGGGCGTATTCGTCATTTAACTTGCTTTTTTCTTGTCCTTACGCGCCGACTCCTTTTCTTTCTGTTTATCGCGTTTTGCATCAGCCTTAGCCGATTTTCCAGCTTCGATACTAGATAGTTTTGCTAGATCTTTTTCTTCGGCAATCTTATCTAGGTAATACTTAAAGTCCCCACGATAAAGCCGGAATTCACCATCGCGGATTTCCAGAATTTTGGTCGCAGTTTGAGACACGAAATACCGATCGTGAGACACAATAATTACCGTACCGTCATAGGCTCCGATCGCCCCCTCTAGCATTTCTTTCGCCGGAATGTCGAGGTGATTGGTCGGCTCATCAAGAATCAGCAAATTCACAGGCTGAAGCAACATTTTTGCGAGGGCCAAACGGGCTTTTTCACCACCACTAAGGGCAGAAACATTTTTCCGCACCGTACTGCCACTAAAAAGAAATCGCCCCAAAATCGTTCGGACTTCTTCGTTTGTCCAGTCGGGCACTTCATCATGAATGGTTTGCATCACATTTTTGGCGAGGTCCAGTGCTTCGGCTTGGTTCTGCTCAAAGTAACCCATGACAACATTGTGATCCCCCAGTTTCACTTCACCTTCAGATGGAATTTCGCCGCCTGTAATTAGACGTAAAAGCGTAGATTTCCCCGCACCATTCGGGCCAACGATCGCAATCTTATCGCCCCGTTCAATTAATAACTCCGTCCCTAGGAAGAGAAGCTTTTCCCCAAAGAAGTGAGTCATGTTCTCCACCATCACCACTTCCCGGCCACTACGAGGTGCTTCTGGAAATTTAAACCGCAGACCTCGTATTTCCGACTCAGGCGCTGCAATTCGATCGATTTTGTCCAGTTGCTTTTCGCGGCTTTTGGCTTGGGTGCTTCGGGTGGCGCTGGCTCGGAATTTTTCGACGAATTCTTGTTGTTTTTCGATTTCCTTGTTTTGACGCTCATAAGCTGCGAGTTGGGCAACTTTCTGCTCAGATTTTTGCAACAAATAGGTGGAGTAATTGCCTAGATAAGTGGTGGAGATGCCGCGCTCGGTTTCAACGATGTTGTTACAAAGACGATCGAGGAATTCTCTGTCATGGGAAACAATGACCATGGGCGTATTTAACCCACGCAAGTAATTTTCCAACCATTCAATAGTATCTAAATCCAAATGGTTCGTCGGCTCATCCAATAGCAGCAAATCCGGTTCTTGCAGAATTACCTTAGCCAAGTTCATCCGCATCTGCCAGCCACCACTAAAAGAGCTAACTAAACGATCGGCATCCTCCAATGTAAAACCCATATCTGGCAGCACTTTGCCAATTTTTGCTTCGATCCCGTAGCCATTCATCCCTTCAAACTGCCGTTGCAGCTTATCCATTTTTTCCAACAAATTGTCTAACTGTTCCGGTGTGGCAGTTTCTAGGGCGTGGTGAATTTTGCTCAGGGCTTCGTGGACATTGTTGACATCCCCAAACGCACGCCACAGCTCATCTTGAACAGTACGAGTCTCGTCAATGTCAAACTCTTGATTTAGATAGCCAATACGCAAGCTGTTAGGTCGAATGATTTGGCCTGTGGTCGGCTCAATTTCACCCATAATAATTTTGAGCTGGGTGGACTTCCCGGCTCCATTCACGCCCACAAGCCCTACCCGATCGCCCGGTCGAACTTCCCAATTAATATCCTTCAGAACTTCACCTGTGGGATAGGTTTTGCTGATTTTTTCGAGGCGCAGCATGGATAGCTCCAAATTGGGGCGGGATGGGACTTGCGATTAAGCTAAAGAATTGTAACGTATGGTGTGACAAAATAACGGATCCTATCACGAGTTTAGATACATCAACGAAACCTTGTGCGACTGAAATCCAAAAGTTTAAGGGTTATGATTAATTTCCAAGTAATTTCTCAGTAATTAAGAATTTCTCAAGGCCATCACCAGATCCAAGATATTGATTGAACGATCGACCCAAGAGATAGTCAAATTTTAGGTGTCGATATATAAATGCGTATCCTAGTTCACTGTCGTAATTTGATATTTAACGCTATTATCTCCTAGATTGTGAGAAAACCTAAAGCTTTATCAAATCAATGCTTCAAATCCAGTACAGGTATAAAATTTAACTTGCATACGCATACCTTTAAATGAAGTATGTTGTTAGTGATGTTCTATCCTGTATTCGATGAAACAATTTTGGTAATTACTGTGGAATCCTCCCTATGTGGGTTTTAGATCTGTTACTAGGCAGGCTTTGATAACTGTTAAATTGATGGTATCTGAAGTTTAATAGTTATCAAAGAGCACAAGTCCCCCATTAAGCTCTCACTTGAAAGATTGGTTGGTTAAGTTGATATGCACATGATTAATGTTTTACATACTGCTATAGATCCGGTTAGTTCCGGTTTCTTGACTATAGCAATTACGCCCCTGGTTGCTGTTGAGATCGTTGCACCAAATCTTGAAATGCTTCCAGCAGGTCTCGGGACCACCCTAATGAATCTGGTTGGGGCCGTTGTTATTCTGTTGGTTGGTTGGGTAGTCGCATTAGTAGTATCCAGTACCGTACAAAAACTTCTGAAGCAGACGGATCTAGACGATCGCTTAGCTCGCAGCTTGACAGGTAGCTCAAACATTAGTATCGAGAAAATTCTGGGTACAGTGGTATTTTGGATCATCATGTTGGTGGCGTTAGTCGCAGCATTGGATGTTCTGAAATTGTCCATGGTGTCTCAGCCGCTAAACGAACTTCTGAATTCCGTTTTTGGATTCTTACCTAAGCTTGGTGCAGCGTTGCTCTGGAGCGGTTTAGCTTGGGTCGTGGCGACAGTGCTGAAAAATCTGGTCATTCAGTCAGCTAGGGCATTTGATCTTGACAGCAAGGTCACGAGTGCGTCGAGCACAAACTCCATTGTTCTCAGCGAGACTTTAGCAAATGCTATTTTCTATTTTGTCATTCTTTTCTTCTTGCCATTCATTCTTGGCACATTGGGTCTAAGTTCGTCTCTTGGTCCGGTGAATGAACTGTTGAATCAAATTCTGAGCGCATTACCGAAGATTTTGAAAGCGGTGATTATTGGCGCGACGGGTTGGTTTATTGCCAATATCGTTCGTGGAATTGTCTCAAACTTGGCGGCGGCGGCGGGTGCGGATTCGATCGGTGCGAGAATTGGGTTAAATCAAACCTCCACGGGTCAATCGCTCTCTGGTTTGGCTGGATTGACCACCTATGTCTTTATCTTGATCCCCACGGTAACGGCAGCATTGGGCGCGTTGGAAGTTCCAGCAATAGCCACTCCTGCGACCAACATGCTGAACAGTGTGATGAACACGATTCCGCAGATTTTCACCGCTGGCGCAATTTTAGCTGTGTCGTACTTTGTCGGTAAATTCCTAGCCGAATTGGTCTCCAGTTTGTTGCAGGGCTTTGGCTTTGACAATGTATTAGTGTGGTTGGGTGTGAATCCATCGGCTGATGTCATTGAAGAAGGCACTCAGACACCGTCCCAAATTGCGGGGGTGGTTGTACTCGTCGGCACTATGCTCGTTGCATCAGTTGCCGCAGTCGATGTCCTGAACTTGCCTGCGTTGAAAGCGGTTTCAACGTCGTTATTGGCGATTTCCGGTCAAGCCTTGGTGGGAGTATTAATTTTTGCGGTTGGTTTATACCTGGCAAATCTTTCAGCCAAGATAGTGCGTAGTTCGGGAATGCCTGAAGCAAATACGTTGGCCAATGTCGCTCGTATTGTCATCTTGGCGTTCTCCGGTGCTATTGCGCTTGAGCGTGCAGGTGTTTCGACCAATATTGTCAACTTGGCATTTGGTCTATTACTCGGTGCGGTAGCGGTTGCAATTGCGATCGCCTTTGGCTTAGGTGGCCGCGATGTGGCAGCAGATCAGCTACGTGAATGGGTCAAACCATTTAATAACAGAAAGTAATTGATAAAGGATTGAAGATCCTAAGCGTTACTTAAATTTATTAGGGAGCCGATCAAAGTGCGATCGGCTCCCTAATTTTTTAAATGATCAAACGCATTAAATTACCCTCAACGTCTCAACAGCCGATCGATATAAAGAGACGATCGTATCGGATCTATTTTCAGGCATTGATTCGCCATCCAAACAAGTTGTTCCTAAACCGAAGGTCACACCCACTAGCTCAGATTTCATAGCCATAATCGATTGACGCAGGATTCGATCGCCCGCTTGGGCCGTTAATCCTGACATCATCACAACAAATTCTCCATTCTCCCATCGTGCAATTACAGTATCCCGATACCTCAAGCTCAATAACTGTTTCGCAACCCGGCTCAAAATCCGATCGCTTTCCTCATACCCAAGCGTCCGATTTAGTTCAATAATCGATTCCACACTAACTAATCCCAAACACAATGGCTGATGAGCTTCAATGGCTCGACTGATGATAGATTCAAATCTAGTCAATGAACCTGAACGATTCAATAAATGAGTTAAGGGATCCCGTTCAGTCTGCTGTTTAACCAAATCCGATCGTTCTAATCGATTGAAAATTCGGGTCATTAACTCCGGCGTAATTACAGGTTTACTCACAAAGTCATCTGCACCTGCGGAATATACTTTCTGAATGTTTTCCAAATTTTGATGGGCGGTGAGAACCAAAATTGGTAGCAATGCCGTCTCAGGTTTTGATCGTAATTGTTCACAGAGTACCAAACCATGGACTTGAGGCATTTCTAAATCTAATATCAATAAATCTGGAGGATCGCGCTCAATTAGTGATAAACATTCACGCGGGTCGTTACAAAGTGTGACCTGAAAACCCCAAGGCTCTAAAATTCCTTTCAAAAATGCCAATATCACTCGATCGTCATCCACCACTAAAACCTTTCCACCTATAATGAAGTTCTGCGATTGTCTTGTGGGTAGAGATTCTTGAATGCGCTGTAATAGAACATTTTTAGGAATTGACTTGCGATAAAATCCATGACCTCCAAGTTTCTCAATAGCTACACGATCCACAGCATCCCCATCTGCCAAAATACAAATCGGCACATACGGACAGCGCTCTCGCAACATTTGGAGCAGTGAAATATCATCCAAGGTGCCGGATGAACAATCCATTAGCAAAATATCGGGACAGACTCGGGCGATCGATTCTCGGGCCGCTAATACATTCGTCGTCCGCACAATTTGAAATCCCCAACGATGTCCAGCCGCCATGAGTTCTGTTACATATTCACGATCGGGATCTACCATGAGAATTCGCTGTTCTGGATTGTTGTCTAGGATTGCCCCAGGCCGAGATTGTAAACGGGAGGAACGATCGTCTCCACCTTGACGGATTTCTTCTAAAAGTTGACCCAGTAATGCAATTTGTTTACGTAAATTTTGAATATCTATAGCCGTTGTTAAGGATGAAGTTTGCAGCCATTCACCAAATGCTCTGACCTTTGGCAATGCCTCTGGAAAACAAATGCCTCCGATCGCCGCTACAAGTTGAATACAATCACGCTGAACCTGCGATCGTAACTCCTGATCACTCAAATTTCGTTGAAGTGCCTGACTTAAATGGTCTAACGCGGCAATACGTTGCAAAAATCGGCCCGATTGTTTTTCCCAAAATTGTGTAATCGTACTTTCTTGTGTAATCGTACTGTCTTGACTTCTATCTTGCTTTCCAGCTACTGCAATGGAGTCAGGAGTAGAATAGCTCCTCACTTCTGTCGCCACTTCCGTCGCTAGTTTCAATGCTGGATTAAGTCGATAGCCTAATCCATAGACTGTTTCAATCAGATTTGCGGCCCCGACAGGTCGAAGTTTTTGGCGAAGTCGTTTCATATGAGTACGGACTGTTTCTTCACCTCTAGGATTGTTGTCCGAAGGCCAGAGCGCATCTAGTAAGGCTCGCTGACTAAATATTCGCTCCTTCTGACGCAACAATAGCTCCAGGATGCCGTATTCCTTGGTCGTCAGTCCTAGAGGCATTCCATCATAAAAAACATTACAACTCGATATTTCAATACGCAGTTTTCCCCAAGTTAAAATGGGTAACTCACTGACGGTCCGACGGCGAAGAAGCGCACGAATCCTGGCTTCAAGTTCTCCAAAAGCGACTGGCTTTGCAACATAGTCATCGGCTCCGGCATCTAGCCCCATGATCCGATCCATTGTAGTATTTTGGCTAGACATCAACAGGATCAACACCTGATTCCCTGAGCGTCTCAAATCTTGGCAGAACGTCAATCCGTCTATTGCGCCAGCGCCTGAATCTAACAAGATTAAATCGTAGGTATTGTCGGTGAGTAATTGCAGGCCGTGAGGCTGATCGTTAGCAACATCAATGACATAGCGATTTTTCAAGTTATTTTTTAATATTTCAGCCAGTTGCTGATCATTTTCAATAATTAAAAGTTTCATGGCATTAGGGCAGAATTTGAATACAAGTTGGGAGTGAATTTTCGAGGTATAACTCTCAGGAGAAATGATCGCTACTTGGTTATATGTTGTTTGAGCAAGCGTTGCCTGAATTGAATTAAATCTTTAACGGCTCGATCGATCGCCTGAGTATAGTCCATCAAATGATCTGAACGTGTATCTATGGCATCTTGTTCTAGAAGTCGTCCTAAGTTCTGAAGCACCGTTAATCCTAAATTTCCACAGGAGCCTCGTATTTGATGCCCGATCGCTTGGACTGTTTCAAAGTCAATGGTATGGCTTAGTTCAGACTGCGGTTTAATAAGAACATAAAGTTGTTCTAGACGCTGTTGGTTCTCCTGAATCGATAATTGAATCAGTTCTAAGGAAAAGGATGTATTTTGCAATGTGATTTGCATCAAATAGTTCCAAGTCTCATCCCAATCTTGATTCTGATTCGGTATGACTAATGAAGATACAATCTGACTATATTGAATATTATTTTCATTCTTAACTACACTATATAAGGATACAGCATTTGTTTTTTGATGATCTTCGGAAAATGATATAAGTCCAGAAGGGCTTGAATGTAGTAAAGATACGAGTTGTTGGGAGGATATATTTTGTGAGGAAGGTGTGGATGTGGCTTGCAAAAGGTATTTAGCACCTTGGGAAATTTTATCAGCAAGTTCGGCTAGTCGGAGTGGCTTACTAATGTGATCATTCATTCCTGCTTTTATACAAGCTTGTTGATCGCTAAGGCTGGTGCGAGCTGTCATGGCGATGATGTAAGGAGAACAGTGGGCAGATGACCGATTGACCAAACGTCGGATTTCTTTGGCGACGGTGAAGCCATCCATATTAGGCATTTGAATATCCAGCAGAATGACATCATAGTCTTGGACTTTTAATCGATCGAGAACAGCTTGCCCATCGGTAATTAAATCGGCCTGATACCCTAGTTGATCTAGAAAGAATAGCGCAACTTTTTGATTCACAGGAGTATCTTCAGCTAGCAAAATTCGCAGATTTGATCGAGCTATTTTTTGATTGCTAACGTCTTGATTTGAACTATCACTAGATTCGGATCTAAAGACAGGAGTCAGGATTGGAGCGAAAATTGTATTCTCAGAACTAGGATTCAATTGTTCAATAGGATTCGATCGTTCAATAGTTGGAATAATATCTGTTAATGGCATTTGAATCGAAAATGTGAATGTTGATCCCTTACCCGCTCCACTATCCACTGTTAATGTCCCACCCATTTGTATAATTAATTCCTGTGAGATCACAAGGCCTAGCCCCGTACCACCATATTGTCGATGAATGGATGCATCTGCCTGAGTAAACGCATTAAATAATTTATTAAGTTGATCGGGAGCAATTCCAATTCCGGTATCTGTGACTGAAAATTGCAATGTACAACATGGTTCCCTTGGCTTCGATCGGGCCTGCTTCGATTGTCTAGAACATACTTTCTCCGAAACATTTGCTACGCCTTTAATCGTTAACCTAACTTCTCCATGGTGGGTAAACTTTATAGCATTACCTAAAAGATTGAATAAAATTTGCTGAAGTCGAGTTGGGTCGCCCACAATAATCAAGGGTAATGACAACAGTGGTAACAGCTCAATCTGACTGAGTAATTGTAACTGTTTCGCGTCAGCACTGGGTTGAATTAAATCTAAAACTTCTTGAATACAATCTTGAAGTGAGAATGGAATTGATTCGATTTGAATCTTTTTTGCATCAAGTTTGGAAAAGTCCAGAATATCATTAATCAAAGTCAATAACATTTCACCACTGCGATTAATAGTAGTAATCCGATCGCGCTGTTGGGGATTCAATTGACTCAGTAATAACAGTTGACTCATTCCCAAAATACCATTCAACGGCGTACGTAATTCATGGCTCATCACCGCCAGAAATTCACCTTTTACCTGCAATGCCACCTGCGATCGCAGCCGATCCATCAACAAGACCCAACTGCCCGTCCCAACAAGCGTTAAA
Source organism: Synechococcales cyanobacterium 340R_concoct_173_sub (assembly GCA_025354065.1). The sequence goes on from JANXNM010000046.1 coordinate 8,774, forward strand.
GCAGATGCGATCGTAGGCAGCCAAACATTCATATTAAGCAATACGATACTTAATAACCCCAATCCTATTATACTTCCAAAAAGAATACTCCACTGCATCCACCACCGAAACCGGGGTAAACTCGCACTCAAGATTCCGCCTAAAACAATCAATCCAAATAGCCATGGTGAACTTGGAACTCGGAGAAAATTTCGATGCAATAGATTGTCTAAAATCGTTCTGTGAAAATAAACACCACTAGATGGAATGACACGATCGAAAGGCGTATACATTGAATCTGTGGCCATAGCCGTCATGCCTACAAGAACAATTTTATCCGTGAAGGTAGCGGGCGCAATTTTGTTGGTGAGAACATCGACAAAGGAGTAATGAATTGCCTTTTTAGTTGACGATCGCCAATTGAGCCACAGTATATTTTTAAGTATATTTTTGTTCTTCTGAGATTCAAAATCTGGCAGAACAATAGGCGGTGTTTGAGTGAGATTATAGGTTTGTGCAATGACGATACTGAATGCTGTTTTATCGCCAAATATAGGACTAAACGAGCGGGAAAATCCATCCCCATGGCGAGGAGTAACAATATGTCCAACCCCCACAGCAGCCTCTTCAATTGGTGGCGTGGGCGGTAAAGGCTCAGCCGTTTGGGTCCAAGCTTGCGGCATGACAACTTTGCCTTGACGAGTCATTGCCTCGGTTAATGCTGCATCTTGGGGACTCGGTTCAGACATTAGAATATCAAAGCCAATCACACTTGGATTAGCTGGAGTCAGGGTTTCAATTAGTTTTTGATAGCGCTGACGAGACCAAGGAAACGCACCTAATGCTTTTAAACTCTTATCGTCTATTTCAATCACGACAACCCGAGAATCCCACACTCGATCGCCCCTGATTTGAAATATCAAAGTATTAGTCAATTCCTCAAGAGGCTGCCATAATCCTAGTTGCCCCAATCCCGCGACCAATGCACCGATCGTCATTCCAGGTAAAAGTAATTTGAAATTACGTTCAATTGAATCCTTATTCCAATTTAAAAAAGACATAGTGAATATACTTCTATGGTTTAAGCTTTTGGTAATCGCATTGATGATTAAAAGATAATCTAGCCACAGGATCTAGCCACAATAGTCCGATGTCGAGGATCGGATTCAACAGTGATTATAGATTCAAATCCAGCATCAGCTAAAGCGGCTTCTACATCAAATGTATAGTAATCATCCGTCCAAGGCTCTGTGCTTTTCATTAATGTAAATAGTACAGGCGGTAAGCTTTGGATAACTGTTGATTTGGGATTATTGTCCACAATTGCAATATGTCCGCCATTTCTAAGAATTCGTCGCATTTCTTGAAAAATCTCAACCGTTGCCGATCGGGGTAATTCATGCAAAACAAATTGTAAACTAACTAAATCAAATGATGATGATTCAAATCCCGTAGTTTCTGCGCGAGCATGAATCCATTTTGAAATTGAACAATTCTTATCCTGCACCTTTGCGATCGACAACATATAAGGCGACAGATCTAAACCGATCGTATTCACCCTTTGATTTATATCGAGCGTTTGATTTGCATCGAGTGCTTTTGTTTGGTAATGGTCGTGTAAGGTCCGAGTAGAAATGCCCACAGAGCAGCCCACATCCAAAATATCCCGAACATTGGTAATACCCTGTCGATCGAGAACCTCGTGAAAGCTCGATCGTAAGCGCGCCTGTGCTTGATCTGCGGTCAGCGACTCATTCTTCCAAATCCTTAATGCCATTGCATAGGTTGCAGACTCCGCCTCAAACGCTGCATCCCAACACAAGTTTCCTTGATCATAGGCATGAAACGGAACATTATAATAATCGGGATATTGAACATCGGGATTCGTGAGCGCACCCAGTTCTACTTGAATTCCAGAGGCCTTCAACGCGGCATAGTTCGCACGCCACATCACACCATTTTTCTCCGCTGTCTGAATCAAGACCTTGCGAGCTTGCTGCTTCATCAACGCATAGACTGGCTTGGTCCGAATTAGCTGGTTCACAAATCGTGACAGCAGATCCTCCCCGGCCCAATCAGGCTTTTGCTTCATGAGTTTATTGTACGTCGGAGGTGTTTGCATGATATTGACCAGATGGTTCAGGGATGGAATTGATTTAGTGTACTAGCACAGGACGAGCGACTACAATCCCGATCGCGCCTTCCACGCCCATAACGTAACGTTCTAAGTCTGGTGAAACCTTGATTCCTGAACGAATTGAGGCATGAATTAATCCAGGGCGTGACTTGGAAGGTTTGCGATATAAAAAACCACTGTGAATAACATCTAATCCATTCATATTTGTCACAATTCCGACTAAATCACCCGATCGTAACTTGGATTCCTGCGATCGTAATTCTTGGGTTGAAATATAGCGCAATGCACTTGTTTTAAGTTGATTACTAATCTTGGTCTCAGATTGAACAATACAATCTCGTAAGGCTGGATTTTTGACGAGAGGCGGATACTTCTGCCAATTGTTACTCATGAAGTTCAATGGTCCCATGCGTTTTGTGCTTCCTGGGTCTTGAACTATTTGATCTACATTTCCACGTCGCTGATTATCTAAAATCCAATCCGAAAAGTAATGTAGGCGACTACAATATCCATCTATTTTTCCATCCCGATACCGATAGCGCTCGATGGCTGTAAATAATTCAGATTCAGATTGTGAAATGGATAGAGTAGGTAAAGGCTGGATAGATAAAAGGGGTTCTGGATTGTCCAAATTCTTTGAAAATACGGTTGTCAAGGCTAAAACAGTCTCTAAAAATAGAACACAATCAAACTGATGAAGTGAAATAAACGGCTGTTCGGTAGAGGATTGCTCTAGTAAATTTGCTTGATAATGGTCTCCCAAAAATTGTTCTGCGATCGATTGAATCCGATCGCCTACCTCCAAATTTTGCCATTTTTGCTGTTTAAACTGAAATCGCAGAGAAGCAAATCGTTTAGAGTCGGCTATCGTTAGTCGTGGTATGGCTTGTGCTGATGAAACGCCTAATTTGTCTAATGATGGTTTTGGTAATTGATTAGACAATGGTTTTGGAAATTGGATTTGGGATGAGTTGTGTAGAGAATCGATCGATCGACTAGAAACGGTTAACGCACCTGCTAATAAAATACCTGCCCCACTCGCCGCCGCACCCATCCCTAAAATTTTCCAATATCGTTTCACGCAATTTTTCCAATTGATATAGATTTCGGACAGGCTGTTTCGGCAGGAATATAATTTCCTCTATAAAATATAGTGCATTTTCTGACGATCGACTGTAAAATAAAGACGAATATTCACCTTTTCAAGTAAATATCATGATTATCAAAGCTCCGTTGAAATTTGTTGCTGTTGTGATACTCGGAAGTCTAACGTTTGGCTCCATCTCATCATTAGATGCCTCTGCTGCGCCGACTCCTCGGACGATGAAAAAATCAGAAATACCTATCATGGAGCAACTTAGATTCGATGAGAAACAGAAAAGAAGTATTCAATCGAGTCGAACAAAACGAACGATCGCGATCAAAAAAGTATTAACTAAAGACCAAGCAATAAAGTTTGATCAGCTTCGTAGCAAGCAAAAGCTTTCTGCTGTTATCGGCCAACTGAATCTAGATACAAAACAGAAGACGGCTGTAATGGCTGCAATTCAGCAAAGCCAAAAGGAAATCAAAGACATCCTAAATACTACCCAAAGAAAGCAACTCGAAGACTATCTCGCTAAAAATAAGCAAGAGGCTGAATAGATGCTGTAAATTGCGATCGTGTTGATAAGCTAGAACGGATTGGCTATGTCTTGGGGCTAGGAATTGGAGCTTGGGGGCTAAGTCCGACCTCGATCGCTCTGGCCCGTCTAAAATCCGCTTCAGCACTCATTTCAAAACCCAAAACCGATCGAATGAATCCACGATACCGATAGGCTTGGGAATATCTAGGGCTAAGCTTAATGGCGAGTCCGAGGATAACGATCGCTTCTTCATAATGACGATTTTTACCCAGGGTTGAAGCTTCTTGATAGAGTTCTTCAGCAGTTAAATGGGTGCTGGAACTTTCTCGTTTGGCGGTGGATCTAAAATCAGATTTGACATTAGATGATTGTGCAAATCCAATATCCATAGCTTCAATTTCTTTTTTTAAATATTCATAAGCTGCATTAATTTGTTTAAATCGTTCTTCTGCGGTTTGCTTTTCAATTGGATCAATAAACCGATCGGGGTGCCATTGTCGCGCAAGATTGCGATAGGCATCTTTGATCTGTGCGGGTGTTGCCTTAATATCAACAGCTAAGATTTGACAGGCTTGGAATTTAGTTTTCATAGTGTCCTCAATTCATTCCAAGTATTGCTATTTGTTTAGAGTGCCCTGTGCTCTGTCCTAGGACTCATTTCGGCAACTGCTCTAAGCGTTCAGAGTTTTGAAATGCTTTCCAGGACAGTTTTAATTCATTGGGTGCGGGATATTTGGTGTCGTAAACCATGATTACATTGGTTAGTTTTCGCCGTGCGCCCCGTAGGATTCGGTTTCCTTTGGCTAACGCCAGGGAGGTTCCACCGTCTAAATTCATCGCTTCCCAGCATCCTAATGCTTGCATAATTTCGGCTTCTTGTTGTAATGAAATGGGTTTAACAAAGGTAACGTGTAGTAGTTTTTTTCGGTCGGGTGTGAATCCGATCGCACTCCGTACCGCCACACCCATTACACTCCGATCGGTAAAGCCTTCTTGTTTTGGCATGATTGAAATCTGGCCTTTACGCAGTAGTCGTGGACCTGCCGTTAAGGAGAACCAATGGTCTTGCCAGTTAGGTTTGCCGTCAATTCGAGCCGTGACCATTTCTAAAAGATTGCCGCTCTTTACCCCTAATGTTGTTCCATAGTTTTCCCAAGGGCTGTATTTAAGAAATTTTCCGCCTGAGACCATATTTCCCATGACGCGTTTTTGGGCATCCATACTGAAAAATGTCCCGCTCATGGTGAGTGCAGCCTGATGTCGTCGAACAAATTGCACAAAGGATTCATCGCCTCTGGTCGATCGGGCACTATTGGCTTGATTGGCTTGATTGGCAAGGCTGACGCTAATGAATGTTTCTGGATCACTGAGGTCTATGGTGGCGAGGTATAGCGGTATGCCTAAAATGGTGCGGGCAATCATTTTTAAAGGTTTCGCCTTGGCTGAATTTCCATTGTCTACTCCAAAATCTAAATTAAGGGTATTTAACTTAGAGATATTTAATTTAGGGGCAATGCTAGCCTCAGATTCGTCATCAAGCACAGCAAGAGTGTCGTCATCAGTTGGGGTCGATGATAGTTCTGCTTTTTGAGCGGTTGTCCATGGGCCGGGTGAGATCAAGCTTAAAGTAATTAATCCCAAGCTCAAAAGTGCGATGAGTCGGGCGACCAAAACGGAAGAATCGGCTGTTTTTTGTCGAGTGCGATCGCGCCACAAATTTAAACGAGGTTTAGACATGTACTGCCATTTATTTCGGTGCGCGTTCGAGATTTCTGAGATTTTACCTTGATTTTATGGATCCTAAATCAATCCATTCACGACTACCAATGCCTCCAACGATCCACACAACAACAACCGATCGCCCCCGCCAATCAAGGTTTCCGGCTCCGGCAAGCGCATAAATTTACCATCCCGTCGAATCGCTTGAATCTGAACCACCTTAGCCGTTAAACGATAGAGATCCGCGATAGTTTGATCTACCAACTCACTACTCTCCGTCACCCGAACCCACTGGCAAGAATTCTGCGGGGAGGGTACAGCCGACTCACCTTTTGCTAACTCATCAAAGGCACCCATCTCCGAACTTTCACCCACTAATAAAAGCCGATCGCCCTGTTCTAAGGTTTCAGACAGATCGGGATAATCAATCTCCTGATCACCCACACGCCGAATCGCCATCACCGTCACACCCGTCAAACGCCGACAATCTGTTTCTTCAAGCGTTAACCCTAACAATGGAGAATCATCGGGCAGCCCATACCAGCGATTATTCAAATCGCCGACCACCGACTTAACCTCACGAGCCACTTGTGCCCCCGATCGGGCAGGCAATAATTCTGCATAACGGGAATCCCGAATTGCCTGCACCCGTTTTTGAGCTAGTGGTACGGACAACCCACGGCCCGACCACAAATGTGCTGACAATTCCAAACTCGCCTCAAACTCAGGCTGCACTACTTCCCGCGCCCCAAGCTGATACAACGACTCAATATCTTGGGGTTTAATCGCCCGCACCACAATGTCTAACTCTGGCGCAAGATCCAACGATCGTTTCAAACACAACCGCATACTCATCGGATCGGGCAACGCGATCGCCATCCCGCGCGCCTCATTCACGCCCGCCTTATCCAGCACATACAAACTCGACGCGTTGCCATAAACATAAGGAATACCCTGATCTCGCAGCATTTGAATCCGGCTTTCGGATTGATCCACTACCACCACGGGGCAATCTTGTTCGCGCAACAGTTTGACAATATTTTTGCCAATTCGCCCATAACCACACACCACCACATGATTGCTCTGGGGAAGGTCTTCTGCCACATCTAGGGGCTGGTCGGATTGGACTAAGAATTTTGCTAAAAACGGCACCGACTCCGCCCAAGAAAACAAGGTTGGCACGGCCCGTAAAATAAACGGCGTAACCACCAAGGTCACGGCTGTCGTACCCAAGATCAAAAGATACACCTGACGCGACACCAGACCCAAAACCTGACCTTCACTCGCCAACACAAAGGAAAATTCCCCAATCTGCGCCAAGCCCAACCCCGCAATTAACGCAGTCCGCAAAGGATAGCCAAACAGTTTTACCAAGGGCGCGATGATTAAAAATTTGCCGAGTAATACCAAGGCAACTAAGCCTAAAATCAGCTCTAAATGGTTCCAAACAAATACTGGATCAATCAACATCCCGATCGATGCAAAGAAAATTGTGGCGCAAATATCCCGCAGCGGTTCCACATAGGTCAGTGTCTCATCCGCATACTCCGCCTCCGAAATCATCAAGCCTGCTACAAATGCGCCCATCTCGATCGATAGCCCCAACGCTTCGGTAATCAACGCAATCCCTAAACACAGCGCCACGACCCCCAACAGAAATAATTCTCGGCTCTCCGTCTTCGCCAACAGTCGCAACAATCCCGGCACCACCCAAATCGCCGCCGCAATCGCACAAAGCGCAAACAGCCCAGTCTGCACCAAGGCCCAGCCGATCGCCAACCCAATCTCCTCTAGGGGTTTATCCAACGCAGGCAACACCGCCAACATCAGCCCCAACGCCAAATCTTGCACCACCAAGATTCCCAACATCACCTGCCCGTGGGAGGTCTCGGCTTCATTGCGCTCCATCAACGACTTCAGCACTACAGCAGTCGAGGATAGCGACAAAATCGCGCCCAAAAATACGCCCTGTGCGGGAGAGGTAACCCAGCCCAACCCAAGGGAAGCCAACGTTGTAATCAAGATGGTCAGGGCAATTTGCAATCCGCCGCCGCCTAGACTAATCACCTGAACCTTACGCAGTTCAGAAAAAGAAAATTCGACTCCCAAGGCAAAGAGCAAAAACGCTACACCAAATTGCGCCAGCGTCTCTACCTGTATCACTTCCTTAATCAAGCCTAGCCCCGTTGGACCGACGATGATTCCAGCGATCAAATACCCCAACAGCACAGGTTGCTTCAGCAATGCAGCCAACAAGCCACCCGCCGCCGCCGCCGCCAATACTGTCACTAAATCTAAAATCAGGCGAAAATCTTCTTGCACAGGGAGCCGTATTTTTCTGAGAAAATTGTTACGTTCTATTAACCTTAACCATACTACGCCTTCGCTCAATAGCGGAATATCTAGAGGGAAAATGGTCCTGAAAGGTAGTCTCCGACAGAACGGACTAACAGGATATTTAGGTAATGGGGTAAAAAATATGTATTAATAAGCACGATCAATAGGTTTGTAATTTTGCGATAAGTGCGATTTTTAACCTACAATTCGATCGGATACAAATAACGACACAATCGTGTACAGATTGTTGTTTCACCTGGAAATCTAGGGAATCATAACCCAAAGAATATTGATTTGAGTCTGCTGTCATTATGCGTATGGACGACCTATGAGTATTGAGAAAATTGTTGAACAAGCCCTGCAAGACGGCTACCTAACCCCCGCGATGGAATCGGAAGTTGGCCGAATTTGTGACACTGCATCCGAGCTTTCGATTGAGGAGTATATGGCGCTCGATCGCATGATGGGTGCACTGCTGACGGGTGAAGTCGTGGCAGTTCCTCGGAAGCAATTTATTAACGTCATGGAAGAATTAGTCCTGACCGAAGCGATCGCACGGGTGGCTGAAATTGAGGCTAGTAGTGAGCGAACGCTCGATCTTGGTGATATTGCAGCCTATGCGCTAAACCGATTGCCGCCGCTGTATGCCACTACTGAGGAAGGCGCAACTTACCAACGATCGCGGGCCAAGGAAGAGCTACATGAGATCATTGCGAAATGCGTGAATGAAGCGACCGCCACCAGTCTCGATCGGCCTGAGTTCTTCCCCGAACGAACTGGAATTGCAAATAAGGGCACCAAGCAAGAACTACTCAATCAAGTCAGCAGTTTGCTTCAAACCTACGCTCATGGATTGGATCCTAGTACCAACCGCTAGAACATTTCAGAACATTTATTCGGCAATACTCGTGAGAGGCTTTTTCAGCAATGGAGAAGCCTTTTCCTTTTAGCTTGACCCGCATAATCGCATTCCAGTCGGACTAATCCAACAAATTTTAAGGGAGATTCTAGGGGCGAACTGTGACGATCGTGCCGATCGAAACTTGATTAAACAAGGCTGTCACATCTTGATTTTTCATCCGCAAACAGCCATGAGACACGGCCTGACCAATAGCACTCTCGCCCGTGGTCCCATGAAACCCTAATTTCATATGCTCATCTGCCGTAAACCCAATCCATCGAACGCCCAAAGGATTCAGGTCTCCGGGAGGGAAAATTTCATCGGTAATAGGATGCTGCCAAACGGGATTTTTGACCATTTGACGAATGCGAAAATTGCCCACAGGAGTTTCCCAACCTGGTTGCCCCACGGCCACTTGATAGCTGGCTATTAATTTCTGATTGCGATAAAGATAAACCGTCCGATCGCTCAAATCCACCGTCAAACTTGTGTCTTCGGCCCGATCGCCCCAAACTGGCTCAACAACCGGAACAGATTTCGGCAGAGTTACCGCTACAGCCGCAGTATGCACCACAGGAGCGCGGCTTTGGAGATATAAAAGCAACCCAGCCATGCCCATACACATCATCATCAAGGGACGAGTAACGGACTGAGAATGCATAGCGTTAGAACGTCCAGTAGCCATGAATTTGATTAAAAAACGGTAGAAAACAGACCAAGATCTACTCCTTTTCTAACACACCATTCAGGAAGATTTCTGAAATACCCTCAGCCATTTCCTTGAGTTCCATCACCGTGGAACCTGGATCAGTAATGGTGGTTTGGCTAAATCCAGAAATTGCAAACATACCCAAGAACACCCGTGCAACCAGGCGGGGATTCATTTTGCGGTACACGCCTTGGTCCATAGCCGTTTGAAAAAATGCCTCTCCCACATCTGTCATTTTCTCGACTACTTCGGTTTGAATTTGATCTCGCAAATCTTCATGGAACTGAACTTCCATAAAACAGACCCGCATCAAATCTGCATTTTCCTGCAAGTGCAACATCCGACGCTTCATCACTTGGGCAACGGCTTTGTAGCTGCCCATTTCACTGAGTTCCGTCAACAAATCCGTCAGAATTTCAATCCAGCCATCTGTGGCGACTTTTGCTAAGATTGCTTTCTTATTTGTAAAATGCCGAAACAGTGTCCCTTCTGCTACCCCGGCTGCTTCAGCGAGTTCACGGGTGGTGGTGCCGTCGTAACCTTTGCGGGCAAAGAGTTTTAAAGCAGATTTTAGAATACGATCGCGGGTCTCGGCTTCTGGGGAAACAGCGCCCTCTGGAATTCGTTGGAACCTTGCCATAACTAACCGCCATAAGAAATTTTAAATGATTTTAAATGAGAACAGCAGTTCATAAAAATGCTTGTCTCCATTCTCATGGTGACGAATATAGAGAGAATTAACTATTAAAACTTTCAAGACCTTTTGAAATTCGATCGGGTTGAATCCGGCTTGAATCCGATTCAACCCGGATTCAAATCTAGGTTAACGTCGTCGCCAGCCAATCAGAGCGGCCAGCCCAAAGCCAATAATAGGAAGCAGCACGGCACTCAACACGATGACCAGTTGCACTTGTTGAGGAGTTCCACTGAGTTGACGACGTTTGATTTCACGAGGCCGAATGGAAAGCGCTTGACCATCGGTTTGGCTGACCCAAGTGACAGAATTGAGAAACATATCGCCATTAAGCTGCGCACCAAAAAATGCATCGGTTGCAAAGGCGGAGTTACCAAAAATAACTAACCGAGATTCACGCGGTGCTGTGGTGGGACTCGCGATCGGGTTCACGATCGGACTAGTTGTCGTTGTGGGACTAGTTGTCGGAACAGGACTTGGAGTCGAACTTGGAGATGTGTTTGGAGAAGCCGTGGGACTAGCGATTGGGGACGGTGTGACAATAGATGAAGGTTGACTATTAGTATCGACAGGTGGAAGCAAGGGTGAGGATTGAATTGGCTTCGGGGTAATTGGCTTTGGGGTAACTTCTCGAACTAGTGCAACCGCCAACGGCAATGGGCCTGGTCGATCGCCTCCATCCAATTTAATCGGTTTTTCTTGAAGATTGCTTTCGCCCCAGCTTTGTTTGTTTGTTAAGGCGATCGGAGTGGCTTGAACTCCGGCAACGTCCTGGATTTCGATCGGACGAGATAAGGGATAGAAAGTAATATTATTGCCAAATTCTTTAGTAATCGGATGAAGATTGCCGTTGTAATCTTGAACGATCGGCGCAGCAGGCCCAAGTTTTAACAATTGTCCAGAACCCGATGCATCGATCGCCACTCGATTGTCTAATATCAATCCCCAAGTTTTAAGCAACTCCGTCAAATTCGCCTGAGATTCTGGATCAATCAACACCATCAAATTTCCCGACTGATCCAAATAGTCTTGAATTGCCTTTAATTCTGCATCGAAAAACGGTTTCGATGGACCCGCTAAAACTACCGCTGCCGCATCAATAGGCACTTTTAAGGTCTGGGCTAAATTCAACGGTAATACTTCAAAGTTCTTATCTTGAAGAAGCTTGAATGCCTCACCATAGTTCTTTTCACCCGGATCTAAACTCCGTTCCCCGTGGCCTTGAGTGAAGTAAATCCGAGGTTTACGATCGCTTTGAATTTGCAATAAGCTACTGACTAAACGACTTTCTGAAATCGGTTGTTGTGGAGTTAGAGACTGGACAAATACTTTACGATTTTTGCTGGGTAATTCAAGATGAACATCACGAGATTGATTAGAATTTTTGATGTCAAATTTCTTAGCTAATGCTGGATTTGCATCGGGATCGACAAATTCAAAGGAAAAGTTTGGGCTTTGACGGCGAAAATTCTGTAGCAGTTCACGATCTTCAGGAGACTGTGATTTATCAAACAGATAAAGCGTCACGGGCTGTTTGAGATTTTTAAGGATTTGTTGTGTTTCTGGCGCAATCGATAACCGACCTGTATCTGTCAAATCGACACGATATAAATTCCGTACTGCCAAGAAGTTCAACAATCCCAATATCACAAATACCGATAGCGTTGAAATTAATGCTCCAGTGCCCGCTTGAGTCGATCGGCGTTGCCAAAAATTAGGTTGATTGCCAGCCGCATCAAAGCGCCCCAACATCAGCAACCACATACCCATTAGAACAATACCCGCGATCGTCAATCCCGTCTGCAACGCCGTCCACCCAGCGATTAGCCCAGAGGTACAGGCTGCACTAATTAATCCAATTCCTAACCAGACTGAATTTTTAAAAAAGAATTTAGCAAACTGTTTTAACGCATTCATAAAAATCAAACTAAAAACAACATACCAATAGAAACTCTTTTAACAGAGCTTCATCATTACGATCGCTGAAATCGAAACGCCTCGACTGACTGGGCGGTCAGGAATATTCCTAGTAAAATATAAGAAGCAAACGCGACAATACTACTGCTATCCACCACTCCTTGAACTAAATTCTCATACTGTTTTAAAAGTGAAATATGAGAAATAATATCGGTCACAATGCCAGTCGTCGAATTAGATACGGCATCAATCAAACTGAGTAATAGCACTAAACCAAAAGTCCCGATCGCGGCCACAATGGTGTTATCGGTCAATGATGAAATGAACATCCCAAGCGACAAAATCGCAGAGGCCAATAATAACAATCCAAAATAGCCCCATAGCAATGGCTCCAACGAGATAGCAGGACTCGCACCACCCAGCGCGAAAATTTGATAGGTTACGATCGGTAGGAGAATTGTGAAAAAGAAAGTCACGACAGCCCCTAATTTAGCTAATGCAACAGCCCAATTTGTAATCGGTGACGTTGCTAGAAGTTCTAATGTCCCGCGTTTACGTTCTTCAGTATAAAGATTCATGGAAAGAATCGGAAGAATAAACAATACCACTTGTCCCAAAACTCGCAAAAAAGTACGAATTAATTCATATGCGTAGTCAACTGATGGAAGATTTGGATCGCTTCCCATAAGGATACTTTGAGCCGTCAAATTATAGTAAAGGATTGAAAAGAAGAAGCCTGATACTAGCCAAAATACACCTGCAATTAAGTAACCCCAAGGTGTAATAAAGTAACCTTGTAACTCTCTTGTATAAATGGCTAAGATATTCGCCCAAATTAGTTTCATTCGTTGTCTTCTCCGCTGGGTTCTAGTTGAGATTCATCAGATGATTCCAATATTGGTGGTGTGATACTTGTCTCTTCTGTTGTAAGTTCTAAGAATACATCTTCTAAACTGGCTTGGATTCTCCGCATTTCATAAGGGGGGATGCCATTAGCCACTAATGCTGTAGAAATATCACGGCCAATTTCGTGAGACCCTTCAGAAGTAATCAGCAATCTTAAACGATCGGCTTGAAAGGCTTTAGCATTAGCGATCGTGACTGTATTTAAATAGGGAATTCTCATTAATATTTCTTGAACTCGATCGTAGTTTGAATCAACCTCAATGTCATAGCTAGTACTAACCTGTAAGTCAGTCATCAAATTATCCGGCTTATTAGTGGCGACAATTTTTCCACTTTTAATAATAGTCACCCGATCGCAAATGGCGCTTGCTTCAGGAAGAATATGGGTTGAGAGAATAACGGTGTGATTTCCAGCCAGTCCTTTGATTAATTTTCGGACGTCAATAATTTGTTTGGGATCC
>JANXNM010000076.1 GCA_025354065.1 Synechococcales cyanobacterium 340R_concoct_173_sub
CGAATTATTCTCTGTCACAGCGATTTAGCAACCAGCGGTCAAGAACAACTGGGACCGCTATTGTCTATCATCAATGCCGCCATGAATGGTCTTTAACCATCATAAGAATGTTCTTTCTGGAGGACGGAAATTAGGTATGATTATCAAGAGTTTAGATCCGTACTCGGTGAGCAATGATGAGCCAAATTCAAATTTCCCTGGAAGGGACAAGTGCGATCGCAGTTGCTCAGGCGTTGGAGGGATTGCCGGGTTATGAGGTGAGTTACGAGGTGATGCCGGATGAGGTGGTGCGGGGTGAGAAAGAAAATGTTATCCGCGTTCTGTTGCTGTTGAAGTTGATTACGGCTGGAGCCGATGCAACCGATAAGGTCGTGGGTGCTGCCGAACATGTGCGGGATTTTGTGTCGCCGCCTGTCAAGTCTGCGTTGATTGTGATGGATGGGAAGAGGGTTAAGCTGGAAAATGCTACGCCTGCGCAGATTGTAGAAATTCTTCGTGAGACTGAGAAGTAGCTCCGTTGTCGGATAGGCCCGATCCCCCTAAATCCCCCTTGTGAAGGGGGGACTATGAACTATTTTGATTTTCCTGAGCTTCTTAATAGACTTATGACTAAAACAATCTTGATTGTGGCTGCGAATCCAAGTGATGAAGCTAGATTACGATTTGATCGGGAAATCAAGGAGATTAATGGTGTCTGCAACGAGCAGTTCAAAGCTAAACCTTCATTAGCAACTCGATGGACTGATTTGATGGATGAGCTATTACGTTATGAGCCTCACATTATTCATTTCGTAGGACATGGAAAGGGAAAGTTGGGTCTAGTTTTAGAGGATGATGCGGGGAACGGACAGCCAGTGACAGGAAATCGACTGGTTGAATTGCTTAAATCATTTCCCAAGGTAGAGTGTGTCGTCCTTAATGCTTGCGAGACAGAAGAACTCGCTGAAGAAATCCATCAGCAAGTGTCTTACGTGATTGGAATGAGTCAATCTATTGGCGATCGATATGCAAAATCATTTGCTGTGGGCTTTTATAAGGGAATTGTGGCGGGGAAGAGTTATCACTGGGCTTTTGACTTTGGTAGGAGTGCGATTGAAAGTGAATGGCATCGACTTCAACCAATTATATTCCCTTTAAATGATAAGGCTCTGAATAAAGAAACACGATCGGAATCTAATCAACAGCGGCAAACCACTGAAGACAATAAAGACTCAGATTGGTTAAATCAAACAATTGCTGAGATTGATTCGTCAATCACTATTAAAAATAAACCTGCTTCAGAGGCTACAGAATTTC
>JANXNM010000078.1 GCA_025354065.1 Synechococcales cyanobacterium 340R_concoct_173_sub
CGAATTATTCTCTGTCACAGCGATTTAGCAACCAGCGGTCAAGAACAACTGGGACCGCTATTGTCTATCATCAATGCCGCCATGAATGGTCTTTAACCATCATAAGAATGTTCTTTCTGGAGGACGGAAATTAGGTATGATCATCAAGAGTTTAGATCCGTACTCGGTGAGCAATGATGAGCCAAATTCAAATTTCCCTGGAAGGGACAAGTGCGATCGCAGTTGCTCAGGCGTTGGAGGGATTGCCCGGTTATGAGGTGAATTACGCGGTGGAAGATGCAACGGTGGTGACTCAGGGCGAGACCAGTGATAAGTTTGCACGGGTATTAATTACAATGAAGGCGATCGTTGATTTAACGGGGCAGACGGTTCAGGTAGCTGATCAGGGATTGAGTTTTCTGGAACATCTGCGGGATTTTCAGTCGCAGCCTGTGCAGTCGGTATTGGTGATTTCGGGCAATCGGGAGATTGAGGTAGAGAATGCAACACCGGAAGAGATTGTGAAGATTATTAATGAGTTGGAAAAATAGTCCTGGAATGTCAATCCCAGAGGCTGAGTGTATTTTGGGTTTATTTGGGCTTCTCAATACTGATATGACAAAAACTCTTTTGATCTTGGCGGCGAATCCAAAGGATTCCGATCGGTTTCACTTCGATCGAGAGATTCGAGAGATTACAGGTGCGTGGGAGCAGTCACGAGACCGCGTTCAATTTAAAATCGAACAAGAACTAGCTTTGACTTGGGAACGTTTGCGACGCGCACTAGTGAATTATAAACCCGAAATCATTCACTTTGTAGGTCATGGTCATGGCAAACCAGGCCTAGTGATAGAAGCTGAAGATGGAACTATTCAAGAGATTTCGGGCGATCGGCTTTTGAAATTGCTTCAATGTTTTTCTGTGAAGTGTATTGTTTTAAATGCTTGTCATAGTAGAGTTCAAGCGGAAACGATACATCAGCACGTGCCTTGTGTAATTGGGATGAAGCAAAAAATTGCACAGGAATCATCACAGGAGTTCGCGATTCCATTCTATGAAGGCATTTTTGGGGGAATGAGCTATGAGCAGGCTTTTCAATTAGGGAAAACAGAGATTTCAAGTACGTTTGATGATTTTAAGCCCTATCTTCTATTTCGCGACAAGAAGATCTTGGAGCAAGAAACACGATCGGAATCTAATCAACAGCGGCAAACCACTGAAGACAATAAAGACTCAGATTGGTTAAATCAAACAATTGCTGAGATTGATTCGTCAATCACTATTAAAAATAAACCTGCTTCAGAGGCTACAGAATTTC
>JANXNM010000111.1 GCA_025354065.1 Synechococcales cyanobacterium 340R_concoct_173_sub
CATCAAATACGGGATCTAATCGAATAGTGCCATGGGACGGCGTAAATTGGGCGTATCGACTAATTACTTGTTTGACGGCTTCCCGAAGGGTTGAGGTATCCATTGGGTGATCTCCTGAGATGTAATGTCTACTACGACTAAATGTTAACTTTTGATCGTATATGAGATGAGCATTTAGAGACCGATCGCGCGTTCTCTAACTTTCGTCGAGGTTGAGGAGAAAGCAACGGCCTGAGGGAAGGAGGGGAGGGCAATGTCCAGCTAGTCTTCGAGTGTGGTGTAGGGGTTAGTTTTGAAGTCTTGGCGGGTAGGGATCAGGCGGTAAAGGCGATCGGCTAGTGCGGCGACCTTTGAAGGTGTCGGTGTTGCGGGGGTTGCCGTATTGGAAGGGCGACCACACCACAAAAACATATTACTGCGCTGAATACATAATTGATGTATTGATTTAATGGCTCTGCGAAATAAAGCAGAAGCCTGATGGTATTTCATGATAAGTTTTAGGTACATCATTATCAGCATCTTACTGCAAAAAGTCTATGGCTTCTATTGTTCAAAACCTAAGACCAGAATCTCAAACTCTTGTCACTGCAAAAGAGGAGATGACGATTCAAGAGGCACTTAAGTTAATGATCGAACACGATTTTAGCCAACTACCTGTAGTTGATGATGATTTTAAACTGAGAGGCTTAGTCACTAGCGATTCAATTCTCAGAACGGTCAGCTACTTCAAAAGTACGCTCGATAAAATCAAAGTTTCCCATGCAATTAATACTGTAAAAACTTGTCGTGAAGATGATGAACTCTCAGAACTGCTTAACGGTCTGAAAGATTCCAGCGCCATTCCTATTGTCGATAAATCTGGAAAACTTATTGCGATCGTAACCAATTACGATACTACTGAATACTATCGACAACGAGCTGAAGACATGATGCTCGCTGAGGAGATCGAAACTACCCTCAGAGACTATATTGAGTCTGCTTACAAAAATGATCAAGGAGAGCCAGATCAAGAAGCTTTACAAAGCGCGATCGAAGACATTACTCCATCTGGCAACGAGCTAAGAAATAAATTTAAGCAGGCTGTCTGCAAATATCTAGATCTTGCTGGACAGATGCCGCCTTCACCAAATCAGAGCTTTATTGATGCTGTTTTTATGCAGCATTTGTATAAGCCTATCACAATTCAACCTATTGAAAAACTAACCCTATTTGATTACATTCAGCTTTTCAAGAACGTTTGGGATAGGTATCAAACTGCTTTCAACGGTCTTGAATGGGAGATGATCAACAAGGTTCTAGATGAAGTTCGTCAGATACGCAATGCGATCGCTCATTTTCGCGAGGTGAGTCCCAATCAACGTAAACAACTCAAGTTTTGTTCTAGCCTACTCGATCGGCATCGTTTTATTTTGGAAGAAGAAGCTTCACTAAGTGATGCGATCGCTCCTGCCATCGACGACGAGCAACTGTCCTCGGTGATTGTCGAAGCCTCTCCTCATGCTACCGAAGGACTTCAAGAAGAATTCCCTCCAATTGATGAAGAAATTGGATTAAATGAAAGTCGGTATGCTCCACTAGCAATCTGGCTTCAAACCCAAACCGGAACCCATCAAAAAAATCTTTTGCTCTCTTTTGAACAAATTGAGAAAATTATTGACGACAAATTACCACCCTCTGCAAGGCAGCATCGAACCTGGTGGGCTAATGACTCTGTTTCACATACTCAATCTCAGCAGTGGATTGAAGTGGGTTGGCGAGTATCAAGCGTCAACATGCGTGAAGAAAGAGTTGTGTTCTCGTTAATGGGCGATCGACAGAGCGCGTATATTACCTTTTTCAATGAGTTGCAACCTAAACTACAAGACATTGATGGCTTAACGGTCAAACTAGCGAACAATCCCCAAGGTCAATCATGGATATGCTTTGAGATCTCCTCGGCAGAACATCCTGAAAAAACCTGGCTAAACTTTGCCTTTGCTCGCAAATCACGATTCCGTCTCGAACTCTATATCGACTCTGGTGAGCGAGAGCGCAATAAGTATGTATTTGATAAACTACACACATACAAAGCAGAGATTGAATCAAACCTTGGAGAGCACCTAAGCTGGGAAAGGCTTGAGAGTAGGCGAGCATCTCGTGTTGCGTTGTATCGTGAGAACGTATCAATTACCAATGAATCAGAGGCATTGATGGACTTGCGGAATTGGGCTGCCAAAATGCTGCCTCAATTCTATAGGGCGATCGTCGTTCATCTCAAGATAGCGACTGAGATATAGCTGACTCTAAATCTTTTTCATTTTAATTCAGCAATGTTCATTCATGTTTTCAATGTACTCATTCTGAAATCCTGATTACGATGAACTGGAATTGAGAGAATTTGATCTGTTTTAGAGTGAGCATAGACACAACCCTCGATCGCATCCTTCAAATTTGCCATCATCTCCTCCATCGAATCCCCTTCCGTTACACGACTGGGCAACGCAGGCACCTTCGTCTAAAAGCCACCCTTTTGCGCCACATGAACGATCGCCTTTATCTTCATCTGAATCTATACTCCCGTATGTCTCGATCTTGAGAACCTTTATCTCATCCACAGAGCGTCAAATACTCCCAAATCACAAGACTAAACCATAACTAAATGTCGCACCATCATGAATGCCGAAATGGTTTTTGAATCCGTAATATCACCCGATCGAATCGCTTGCTCAACGGCGATCGGAGTCATGGTTAGAACTTCAATATCTTCATCCTCATCCTGAAGGGGCGGGGTCTCCATTTTTTCGAGTTCAGTCGCCAAAAAGATAGTTACCATCTCATCGGAATAGCCCGGAGCCAGAAAAATATCCCCTATTTGCCGAATCGTACCTGCCTTGTAGCCCGATTCTTCCTGAACCTCACGATCGGCTGTAC
>JANXNM010000144.1 GCA_025354065.1 Synechococcales cyanobacterium 340R_concoct_173_sub
GCGCGGTAAGGAACCCAGTTGGCGGCGGATTGGCAATCGGTTTACTCCCGATATGGGAACGAAAAATAGTCCATCCTATAGTGTCGAAATAGTGGGCCAAGAGAACCGCGATCCGATAATTCTGACGCTTAACCCGATTAAACTCAGCGGCTCCCAACGAGAATGGTGGTATTCGCGTAAACTCCAGGCGGAAGTGGATGCAATTCTTTCCGTTACACCGTAAACTATAGAATAATTGAACTCTATGAATAATGTCCCATGCGCATCGGCAAAGTTGTTAAATCTAGCTCTCATTGTGATTACTTAGTCCAAGTCGATGAACAAACTGAGTTTATAGATGCTCCAAAAGCGGATGAATACGGGTTTGGGACATTTGTTAAACTTGAGGAATCTAATGGTCGCCGAACGATCGGTCTTGTTTATAATTCTCAATTAATCAATCCTAATTTTAATAATCTCGGTCCCCGTCTTACTAGTGAACCCGATCCTATTTTTGCACCCGATCTGATTATTGAAACGCGTACTGTTTTGGGGACTGTTTTAATTGGTAGTCTTGATAATGATCTAGACGGATACTATGGTATTCAAGGGATTCCCCGCGTAGTCGTTCCGGTTGAGACTCCGGTGATTCGGATGACCCCGGCAGAAATTCATTCATTTCATCGCGACGAAAAGGGCCGATCGCAATTTGTTTATTATAGTCATTTGTTGCAAGCAGGCGGTCAATTCGCGAAACAATTGACTTACCAAGTTCTACGAGAATTAATTGATTCAAAGCTATTTTCCGAGGTTGAAGAACGCGCGTTGAATGTTCTCTCAAAGGATCTATCTTGGCGACAAACTATGGGCGCAATGCGATAGTTTAAGTGATGTCCGATCGCGATTGCTCAGGATGCCGGGGCGATTAAACGAAATCATAAAGATTTCAATTATAATCATAAAGACTTCAATCATAAAGTTAATTCCTAACATGACTAAGACCCGATGAGGCTCATTTATGGATACAATGATTTAGATTTTGCATTGGATGGCAAGCATCTGAAGTGTTGTTTTTCCATCTTTTTTGGCTCAATCTAATTTACGGATAGGTCTAATGAACGAAAGTTCTGAGAATAGCGAGAAAAACATGGCGACTCAAGACTTACACCAAAGCGATCACACTCAAGCCTGATGACGCACTAGCTTACAGCAATCGAGGGAATTCTCGCCGTAATTTAAGCAATGACAAAGGTGCGATCGAAGACTACACCAAAGCGATCGAACTCAAGCCTGACCATGCAAATGCTTACTACAATCGAGCAGCTTCCCATAAGAATTTAGGTAATAAGAATAGTATGATCGCTGATTATAGAAAAGCTGCTGACCTCTATCAAAAACAAGGTAAAACCCAGGACTATCAAGAGGCTCTCGAACAAATCAAAAAACTTCAGTAACCGCGATCGGTCCGACTCCTGCAAGGATTTACAGTTACGATCGTTTCCCACGACTGAACTGAGGGACGATCGTTTTTGCTTGGGGGCTGGGGAAGGGTGGTTGTGTGGGCGATCGGATTATAATTAGCTACAACGTTGTTTTTCCTCAAGTCTTTATGCTAAGCGTCTCAGAAGCACTGCAACAAGTCGAGTTCATCACCAACACAACCGGACAGTCGATCGTCCAACTCAATCTCTCAGCCTGGGAAACCATTCAAGCCGCCATGCAACCTCAGGACGATGACACCGAAGACGAAGCATTAATGATGAGATTATTCTTAGACTTCATCACAGCAGATGCCCTAAAAAATAATAGCCTTCAGCCTTACACGATCGCCCAATCTGAAGCTGCCCACAACCTCATCGATGGCATCGAACTCGATTATGCCTAAACTCATCTGTAACGGATGGGAGATTTTATTCCATCCCAAGTTCTTCGGCACGCAATATCAGGATCTTTTCGATCGCGTTACTCAACTCAAACAACGACTCCCGGAAAGTGAATATAAAACTCACACCACCGTCAAGCTCTTCGCTGCCATTACGATCGGAATCGAAACTAAAATTCCCGCAGATCCCTTTGCTAGTCACCTCGCCCTCACCGGACCGTTGAAGCGATATGGACGGATGAAGAAAATGGGATTATTCGACCGTTATCGCCTGTTCTTCCGAGTTTTCGATACCCCGGAGCCAAAAGCGATCGTTATTCTTTGGCTCGGCTTCCCACGAAAAGAAGGTTCCAAAAATGATTGCTACGCCGTTTTTACCAAAATGGTTACGAGAGGAGACTTCCTCACAAATATCGCCGAAATCTTTCCTTAAATATAGGCTAGGAGAATGGAAGAGTCAATTGCATTTACGATAATTGGGTGGCGGAAGAGTGATCGGTTGCATAGGTAAGGACGATCGGCAGGTAGGTCATACCCTCCACAAATACCTTCTAAGACATATGTTTCCTAGAGCATATAAACTCTAGGAAATGGCAAGTTATGTTCCACCCAGAATTTGAAGAAGAGTTTGAGACATTCATTCAGGAGGTTCAGGATGAATTGTTCGCTAAAGTTGTCATTTTGTTAGCGATCGGACCTCAACTAGGTCGTCCTACCGTCGATCAATTGAAGGGATCTCGACATGCAAATCTCAAGGAACTCAGGTTTCAAGCGGATAATGGTGTTTGGCGCGTTGCTTTTGCCTTTGAAATTGAGCGGAAGGCGGTTTTGCTGGTTGCGGGCGATAAATCTGGGATGAGTCAGAAGAAATTTTATAAAGCGTCAATCGATAAGGCTGACCAACGGTTTGACCAACATTTAAAGCAGCTTAAAGAGGATTCACAATGACAACACTAGAAGAAAAACTCAGTCAACTTTCTCCTGAGCGGAGAGCCAACATCCAAATCCGTGCTGATCAACTTATGGCAGAAGAACTGTCATTGCGAGATCTCCGTCTAGCTCGTAAACTGACCCAAGAAAAAATGGCCGAACTTCTAAAGATTCGCCAAGAAGGGGTTTCGCGAATTGAAAAGCGATCGGATTTGCATCTATCGACACTTAGGCAAGTCATTCAAGCAATGGGCGGTGAGCTTAGATTAGTCGTAGAGTTTCCCGATCGTCCGCCAGTGATTCTCTCTGGGTTTCAAGAGACTGAAGAGTCAGCATAGGTGAATGCAGTAGCGATCGTTGGCAAAGCCTCCCGGAACGGGAATCGTTTCAATACACCTAACCTCAAATTTCCCCTCAGAGACATACCGCGATCACACAACCGTAAGGTAACCGTCCACAGGGGCAAGTGCGATCGGCTTAACGGTAATTGGGTTAGGGAGGATGGGCGATCGGTCGTTGCTAGTCCAAAAATGCCATACTGAGGTATCTTCGATCGTGGAACCCAACAAATTGATATGAGATGGGATGTTGAATTTCATGAAGATTTTTATGAGGAGTTTTTGGAGTTCCCAGAAATCGTCAAGATTGAGATTTTGGCAAAAGCTGAATTGCTCGGACAGCTCGGCCCCAACTTGAAACGTCCTCATGCCGATACCCTAAATGGGTCTAATTATGCCAATATGAAGGAGCTTCGGTTTAGTGCAAGTGATGGCGTATGGCGTGTGGCGTGTGGCCTTTGCCTTCGATCCCAAGCGTTCTGCCATTCTGCTTACCGCAGGAGATAAGGTCGGACAAAACCAGAAGCGCTTTTATCAGCAACTCATCGAATTAGCCGACCGTCGTTTTCGTGATCATCTAGTCAAAGTTAAGGAGAATCTCAAATAATGACGATTCATCTGAACATCGTAATGGAAGGATTATCTCCAGAACACCGTCAACGAGTGGACGATCGAGTTATAGAATTAATTGCAGAAGATCCAGACCTGCAAGATCTAGATCGATTGCTAAACGATCGGACTTCTACCCTTCACTACGGACTGTTTATTCAATGGTCCATAACCGATGAAGCCTTCGTCGTTTATCTCCTCGAATTCCCCGAAGCCCAATTTGTCACACAGGGGTTGACCTATGAAGAAGCCTTTCAAAATGGATTAAACTCCCTTCATCAGATCATTCAGTCCTATCTCCTAGAAGGACGAGAATTACCCTCCGTCTTGAGTTGCGATCGTTGGCAAAGCCTCCCGGAAGGGGAATCGTTTCAATACACCTAACCGCAAATCCATCCCAGAAATATACCCCGATCCCAGAACCGAAAGATCGCTTGATGTTTGCATAGAGAGGAAAACTATAAAAGTCCACTATGATGCCGAATCCGATCTTCTCATGTTCATCATGCTTGATCAGCCCCCCAGCAACGCTCTTTCCGAACCCGGTGGTGTCATCGTCAGCTACTACAACGACAATGAACCCATCAGCATCGAATTCCTCAACGCCTCTCAACGAAAACTCTTTAATCCCGCAGAGATGAGCCTAACGATCTTGACCTAAAATCGATCATAAAATTTAAAGATGAACTTCCCGGCTGTATGGCAGATGGTGAAACCTACCAAGAAGTCGTCCAAAATGTGGAAGTGATTATTCAAGAATGGATCGAGACGGCTCAGTCATTAGGACGATCGGCAGCCATAGAAAATACTGGTAAAGATAGATAATAATGATCTCCTTACCAGTATTCTCCATAATTCTGGAAATTGATGAGGTATGGTCTCAAATTCAGTATCGCTTTCACCTCAGCGATCGAAACAGTAGGCGCTTTTTCTTAACAAATTCCGGGACAAATTGAATCATGCTTAGTTCTATTTTTAGAATTTTAATCTCACTTGAGACTTCACCTAAGCAACGATCGCCAACTCCTCTGCCATTGTTCGGATCACATCACCTTGGGTCAAAATGCCCACAAGTTTATGAGTGAATGCATCAACAACAGGTAAACGATGAATACGCCGATCGTTAAATACTCTGGCCGCTTCCGCCAAAGAATGATCTGCCGTAATCGTAATTGCATGGGGTGTCATAACATCCGCTACCGTTTGGCCGAGAGCTTTGTGGAGTTGACGATCGCGGGTGACGGGATTATTCAAATAAATGACAGTATCAAGAATTAGAATATGTAGCGGAGTGTTTACACCAGATTCCTGCCATAGTAAATCTGTTTCAGAAATCATTCCAACCACCTGATCCTCATCATTCACAACGGGCATTCCACTAATGCGATGTTTTGCTAACAGAGTAATGACTTCATCCAAGCGCATCTTTGGATTAGCGGTATATGGATTAAGTGTCATAACTTCGGAAATACGTTTTTTCATGGTGTCCTCTATAGTGCAGCGAGAGGGAAAGTGAAGCGAGAGGGGAGAGTTATAGTTCAACCCTGAACTTACCTATTTATTATAGAAAAGAGTGGCCTCAATCAAACATTTGTTCAATAGATGTAACATGACAGAGGTCATCAGATCACCGCTACGCAATTCAGGTTTTTGTTTAGGTTCATCATGTCCCGATCGACTACTTTAGTGCTACTTTCCATTTTAATTTTAGTACCGTTGTCGATCGCGGCCAAATTCTTAAACTGGGGCGAAACGGCCATCTTTTTCACATCCGCCGCCGCCATTGCCCCCTTATCCGTCTGTCTCGCCACCTCCACCGAAAAAATCGCCCTAGTCACCGGACCCACCCTCGGCGGATTGGTGAATGCACTCTTTGGTAATGCGACCGAGTTGATCATTGCTGTTGTGGCCCTGCGAAAGGGATTAGTCGATATTGTCGAGGCCAGTATCACCGGAAGTATTTTGGGCGCGCTGTTGCTATTGCTGGGTTTAGCCATGCTATCTGGCGGATTACGCTACAAAGAACAAGTCTTTCGACCCATTCGGGCTAGGGTAAACGGCATTTCCATGACCTTGGCCGTAACCGCGATCGCAGTCCCCTCAATGGTGATTAATACCTCAAATCTTGTAGATCCCTTAGCGATTCACAATCTATCCCTCGTCGTCGCCACTATCCTGATTATTGTCTACGCCTTAACGCTGCTGTTTTCTCTCAAAACCCACAGCTATCTTTATCAAGTCAGCCACCTTGAAGACATCGAAGAAGAAACCCCCAACCTTTGGCTCTGGCTCTTAGCACTGTCCGCCTCGACCGTCGCCGTTGCCTTAGAATCAGAACTCTTCGTCAGCGTAGTGGAATCAGAAACCACAAGACTCGGACTAACATCACTCTTTACGGGTGTCATTTTGTTGCCCCTCATTAGTGACATTGCAGGCTACGTCACCGTAATTCGATTAGCACGGCAGAACAAAATGGATTTGGTCATGGCCACAATTTCGGGCGATAGTTTGTTGATTGCACTCTTCGTCGCGCCCGTGCTGGTCTTCATTGGGCAAGCGATCGGTCAACCCATCGATCTGAATTTCAACCTGTTTCAAGTCATTGCTGTCGCGATCGCTGTCGCCGTGACTAACCTCATTTGCTTTGGGGGCCGATCGAATTGGCTTGATGGTACATTGTTACTCGCAACCTATTTAGTTTTGGGCGTAGCTTTTTATTATCATCCAGAAGCGTTTTAGATAATCCGCAATTTCACACAGAAAATTTACGTGAAATCATTTAAAATTCACTTCCTTCACGGCCTTATCAATTACTCCAAGGCTATTTTTACGGGATCCGATCGAGAGTCATAACCAAATCCAAATCCTGAAAATTGATCCCATGAGCGAGTATAAGTCTTATGCTGAAACGTAATCTAAAACGTAAAGCGACGCGGGTTTTTACCCCAGGGATAAATTGAGATGAGCGATCAAGATTTACTTAAAAAACAAGTGGGCTATGCCGCTGCCGATCGGGTCAAATCTAGTATGATTGTTGGCCTTGGGACGGGTTCGACGACAGCATTCGCCATTCAAGCGATCGGAGAACGGCTACAATCTGGCGATCTCAAAGATGTAAAAGGCATCCCGACCTCGTTTCAGGCGATCGTCTTAGCGCGTCAATACGGAATTCCTTTAGTGAGTCTTGATGAAGTAGACCATATTGATATTGCGATCGATGGCGCAGATGAAGTGGATCCTCACAAAAATCTGATCAAAGGGGGAGGAGCCGCCCATACTCAAGAAAAAATTGTTGATTCCCTTGCCGAACAATTCATTGTTGTTGTGGATGAGTCTAAATTGGTTGACAAATTAGGATCCACGTTTCTACTTCCCGTCGAAGTTTTGCCCATGGCTGTTGCTCCCGTCACTCGTGCGATCGAAGCCCTCGGCGGCAAACCTACTCTCCGCATGGGCGTTCGGAAAGCTGGCCCAGTCGTCACAGATCAAGGCAATCTGGTTATAGATGTGAAATTTGATGATATTCCCGATCCGGCTGGATTAGAAAAGACTTTGAATAATATTCCGGGTGTACTTGAAAATGGATTATTCGTCAACGTGGCTAATGTGATTTTGGTCGGTGAAATTAAGGATGGTGTTGCGATCGTCCGTGAGATCTAAAGATTTAAGCGGCTGAATCGATCCATTATTCAAGCAGATTCGATCCCCCTTAGCACTTAGCGATGAGAATTTAGGGGGATTGA
>JANXNM010000151.1 GCA_025354065.1 Synechococcales cyanobacterium 340R_concoct_173_sub
GCTGCCTTGATCGCGAGATTGATTTCGCAATAGATAAGAGGGATGAAAAATTGCCATACAGGCGCGTCCTTCCCAATCTCGCCATTGGCCGCGAATTTTGGTGATGCCGACAGATTTTTCTTGGAACAGTCCTTCGATCGCAGAGGCTCCGGTCATGATGATAATTTTGGGATTCACAAGCCGAATTTGTTCCATCAGATAGGGCCGACATGCCTCCATTTCGTCTTTGCTGGGTTTGCGATTCTCAGGCGGACGGCATTTGACAATATTGCAAATGAATACGTCTTCTTCAGTCAATTTAACGGATTGCAGAATCTTATCAAGAAGCTGGCCAGACTTGCCTACGAATGGTTTGCCCTGAAGGTCTTCATTCTCTCCTGGCCCTTCTCCAATAATCAAAATCGACGCATTTGGGTTTCCACGACTTACGACCGCATTAGTTCGAGTTGCGCCGAGTTCGCACCGTTGACATTCACTACAGTGAACCTGGATTCCATCCATTGAATCATAGGTTCCGGCTGGAATTGGCATTTTGCTAGTAGTCGGGATCAGTGCCGCATCAAAGGTCGCCGGGTCAAATATCACTTCCATGGGCTTTTTAGTCTTGGTTTTGGCTGGTTTTACATCAGGACTATCATCGGAGGCTACATCAAAAAGACTGAACTGTTCGTTAGACATGACAAAGTTTGACGGGAGATAGGGGTTTATTGGTGACTAATTGTACGGGATCTGGCCTAAAAGTGAGCCATCCTTTGACAAATCTGGGCCGTGGTGCTTGCATAGGCTCTGTTACACTGATGGTATTGGAGACTATTGCAGTACCAGTTCTATATCTCCGGTGTTTCTATCTCAGTAGATGCATTAATTGACCAATTGAGTTCAATCTTGTTAAGTAGGCTTGCCATGCATAAATTTTTAATCGGGCGAGTGGCATTGTGGTAACTATAATTTTGCTGGCGATCGGGGCGGGAATCATTGTTGGAATTGGGATTGTTATTGTAATTTTGATTTCTAGAATCAATCCTACAGTTAATAGCTTAATCAACTATCAAGACTGCACAGGACAAATGGCTGAGGTGATTGTCCCCATTACCTCAGAACAACCTGGCAGCATTCGAATCAAACAGGATGGAGCCACGCTAAAACTACGAGCATTCACCCGTGAGTCGGAAGAATTTCGGGTGGGCGATCGAGTTGTGATTGTGGAGGTCCGAGATGGGCAAGCTTGGGTAACGACCTCGGCTGAATTAGATGAATATCGTTAGGACATGAATCCGAATTGTTAGGAGACTCAAAAATGCCAGATAGAATTATTGCTCAAGCATCCTCCTCTAGAGCCTACACTGAAGCTCCGGCTTCACAGCCATTTAGTATAGAATCGATCGCGATTAAAGCGGCCTATACCGGAATCCCAATTATCGGAGTTCTGATGTTAGCCGCGATCGGAACTTGGTTTCTCAATTCATTTCTTTGTGTATGCAAACCTAATGAAATTGTCGTTCTTGCAGGTCGAAAACACCGCAATACCAGTGGAAAAGAAGTGGGATATCGCGTATTAATTGGTGGTCGTGCCTTACGGATTCCAATTTTAGAAACTGTTCAACGAATGAATGTTACGACCATTCCACTTCGGATTGAGGTTCGTAAAGCCTACGCAAAAGGAGGTACGCCGCTGAATATTCAAGCGATCGCAAATGTCAAAATTTCTACTGATGAAGCGCTAGTGGGGAATGCGATCGAACGGTTTTTGGGCTGCGA
>JANXNM010000230.1 GCA_025354065.1 Synechococcales cyanobacterium 340R_concoct_173_sub
TAGGGTTGATTCTTTAGAGAGAGGATGTAATGTGGAATGAGTTGAATCAGGTGACTCTCATGGCCGTTTCCCTCTTGATTGAGCAGCTAAAAACAATTCCTGATTGGCGCAGAGGCCGCACCGTTCAACATCCTCTCTGGCTAATGTTATTAATGACCTTACTGGGAGTGATGAGTGGCTATACCAGCCTCCGAGGATTGGCTGATTTTATGCTTCGTCATCAACCTGAAGTGACGGAGCATTTCGGATTGGAAAAGGCAAAATTACCTCGCTATTCAACGATTCGGGACATGGCCCAGCATGTCGATGTGGCCTACGTGGTGGCGATCTTTATGGCTTGGGCTAAAAACCATCCTATTCCCGAGGGCGCTGGGATTGCCCTAGATGGCAAGGCCTTAGGAAGCACAGTCCAAGATTGCTATGGGTCCGCTCAGAATTTTGTCAGCGTGGTCAGCGCCTGTGTTCATGGACGGGCGGATGTCATGGGTCAGATTAGTTTTGAAAATGGTAAAACGAGTGAAATCGGAGCCGTCCGAGACTTACTCCAACAGCTTGATATCGTGGGGGTTTGGTTGACAATGGATGCCCTACACTGCCAAAAAAAACGGTTGAACAAATCGTAGCCAGTAAAAATAACTACTGTATTGGTCTTAAGGGAAATCAGCCCACATTGTGACGCCAAGCTCAGCGTTCGGCTCAAACCCAGGAGCCTCTGAGTCAATACTATGAGAAAGACATTTCTAAGGGCCGTCAGGTGGAACGCCAAGTTGAACTCTTTAGCGCCCCACCCGAGGCCATGACTCAGTGGTCTGGATTAGCAGTCTTTGCCTCGGTTCGCCGTTGGGGAAGCCGGGATGGAAAACCCTTTGACACTCAATCTTGGTTTATTTTGAATCAAAACTTACCCGCCGACCGAGTGGCCATGCTCATTCGAGACCATCGGGGAGCCGTGGAAAATAAACTACATTGGGTCAAAGATGTGGTTCAAGGCGAAGACGAATCTGGCATTCGCCATACGCGGTCAGCCACACTGATGGCCTGCTTCAGATCTTGGGCACTTTCAGCTTTTCGGAATGCTAGTCATTCTTCCATAACCCGTGCAATACGATTATTTGGACATAACCTACCAAATCTACTTTCTTTTCTTTAGAGAATCAGCCCTACCTGCGAGAGGGGACATTATTGGCGTGATTAATGAGCTAATCCTAAGCCTAGCCGGGTTTCCATTCAACTGATTTCCCCTGCGAGAGGGGACCATGACCTTACAAAAGAAGGCAATGAAATCTCAATGACCGATCCTGTAAGGTTTCCATTCAACTGATTTCCCCTGCGAGAGGGGACCCATCGAAACTATGAACCGATTCTCAAAAATTTCGAGTCGGTTTCCATTCAACTGATTTCCCCTGCGAGAGGGGACTCGACTCGACAATTAAATTTAATTTTGACGGCAATGAGTGCTCATTCGTTTCCATTCAACTGATTTCCCCTGCGAGAGGGGACACAAACCCGACACTTCAAGACTTGACAATAGCAATAGAAGGTTTCCATTCAACTGATTTCCCCTGCGAGAGGGGACTTTTACAAGTTGCAGACATTGCAGTTCTTCTTTACAAGTTTCCATTCAACTGATTTCCCCTGCGAGAGGGGACTAGACCCAAAAACTCCACTTGATGAAATTAATTTATTCGGTTTCCATTCAACTGATTTCCCCTGCGAGAGGGGACTTATGCTCCCATTGAAATCGATAGCGTAGTGGTTTTCCTCGTTTCCATTCAACTGATTTCCCCTGCGAGAGGGGACATAAGAAAAAAATGTCTTTTGACCAGAAAGCAACAAGGTTTCCATTCAACTGATTTCCCCTGCGAGAGGGGACTTGATATTTTTGGCTATCCCGAGAGAATTGCGACGTGCCCTGAGTTTCCATTCAACTGATTTCCCCTGCGAGAGGGGACTCCATCATGTCCCTCGAACTCATCCTAGATATTCTGTTAGTTTCCATTCAACTGATTTCCCCTGCGAGAGGGGACGGAGAACATGATGAAAAAACACCTATACGAGCCACTTAGTTTCCATTCAACTGATTTCCCCTGCGAGAGGGGACGAGCTATCCTGACTACGTAGAAGCGATCGCCCGTCTCTACCGGTTTCCATTCAACTGATTTCCCCTGCGAGAGGGGACCGGGCATCGAACAACCCGAGGAGTCCAGTTCTGGTTGTGTTTCCATTCAACTGATTTCCCCTGCGAGAGGGGACCAACGAGATACTAGTTCCGCACGGCTGGGAGCCTAAAGTTTCCATTCAACTGATTTCCCCTGCGAGAGGGGACCCCCTCCATTAGAAACCCAAGCCCCATCACTTGTCTAGCCCCCAATCGCGAGGCATCGCTAAAAAAGCAAAATTTCATCTCCAAAAGACGATCGCCCAGACGCTTTAAACCCAGACCCAGTAAAGCCGCGAGGGATCGATCGAAGCTATGCCCCTTAGAACCGATCGCCCAAACCCTCGCACTATCATGTATCCACACGATAATAGCCCGATCGTTGGCGGTCGCCTCCCGGAAGGGGAATCGTCCTTTCGTAAGCTAGGATTGCGACTTAGCTCAAAACCTCTAACCCCCAGGCCCCAATATCTCGTAAGACAAATTGTTCAGGTCGTGGAATCGGACTAACTTTGGACAAGACTGCTAGCATCGATTCCAACAAAATAGACTCCTTCCCAAATAGCGATCGCAACTTCGACTCCGTTACCACTTGTCCAGTATGAGAAACATCATTTCGGAGTAAACGAATCTCATTCAATTGTTTAATGAACGGGTCATTTGGACGCGATCGACTCATTTTTTCCCAACCTAAAATCAAACCACCTAATCCTGGATTATAATTCTCAGAAGAACCTGTATAGTTGGGATTGCATTGAATATATTGGTTTCGCATCCATTCTCCCTGTTGACATTGAATAAATAAAAGCCGTTCTAGCATTTGAAAGAAATTCTGAAATGCGATCGAAAAATTACCCCGATTCAATGCAAGCTCAACTAACCAAACCGACTCCCAGGTCTGTAATGCATAGCTAATTTGAGTCTCTTCTCTCGGCAATCTCTCAGCAATTAAAGCATTCCAATGTTGTAGCCTGACCGCTTCCACGGGGAGATTACGCGATCGTAACCAACCATCTCGTAATAGCTTCAGTGCATCACTAACCTGACCATTCACCGCCAACCCCAAATGTCCAGCCAACTTATAAACCGCAGCATGACGACCTTGATGAGCCGTCAACCACACCCTCGCCTCCTCAAAACTTCCCTGCTGCCATGCCGATCGAATCCGTTCGCGCTCCAAAGGCCAAAAATAATCTCCCATCGACAAAAGTTCACAGTCTGTCGCTCTCTGGGCCGATCGACCTTCTCCAATAAACCGATACATCTCATCTGGCTCTTTCGGGATAATGTAATTAACCACACACTGACGAGTCAAGGCTGCTGCACAAATTTCCAATGTTCCCGCAACAGAGGGCGCACAGCCTTTATTTTGAATATATAACTCAAATGTATTAACATCATTTGGCTGGAGACGATCCATCACATAAGGGAAGATAAATTCCTCTACCTCCCGCCGAATATCTTGTATCTTATTTGCGGCCACCACAGGACTCCACACATCGACTTGAATATCCTTCCAAGTCTGTTTAATGACCCCAGCCATAAGCTCAGCCAACCACAAAGTATCTCCCCTACGAAAATTCCACGGCGTTCCTTCAGGTTGATCGGTCCCCCACAAAATGATCTGTTCTAATCCATCTGCTACCAGTTGCTCGACCACCACATAATCTAACAACAGAACCACCGATGAAAAGTCTTGTACAGCTAGACATTGCTGATACATTAATTCACCTAGGTTCCGCACGCCCCAAGCAAATTCGGGTTTATCGCTATCGCCATGGTGCGATCGAGCAAGTCCCAGTTGTTGATACATTTCATTAATGTGTGGAGGCGTCCCGCGCTCACCATCCGCACCTAAACAGCGCACAATACCATCCGCGCAATGCCAACCAACTTGTCTTGTACCAACAGTAATAATTAGTGTTTTCATAATTTATAGACAGCAGATATCTACCGTTATTTTTTGTACTAGATAAGTGGAAAGATTTGAGCAAAATTTGAAGTCGAAGTTCGATCGCGCAATTGTTTTACGTACTCCTGACGCGGATCTCGATCAGCTCCAAACACAGTCACTACTTGATATTTTCCCAAATTTGCAATCCACACAGGTGAAGGCTTCACACGATTTCCTTTAACCTCACCACAGAGAAAAGCATCGTAAACTCTAACTTTTTTCATTTTGTCTTCTTTATCAGGAATCTCTGCTTTTAAGTCATCATCATGGAGAACTGAAAGAGCATAAGGTTTACCAAAATCTTCTTGTCCTGAACAAACTATGATCTGGCAATGACGATCGATCGCCTCATGCCAACCATTCTGACTAACTGGACCCATAGATAAAAGCTTTTGGGGATTGATTTCTATCTGAGTCAATCGTTGTAGAGCTTCGTAGAACGATCGTAATCGCTGCTGAAAAAGCATCTGAAATTCACTAACACTATCTGGCAAATTCCAAAAGTCATCATCACTCTCAGCAATCAGATCACAACCCCGCCACCAAGGAGGTGAGAACCTTATTCTCTCTTCATTTTGTCGGGAATATAGAGGTCTACGGGCACCCTGGCCAATACCGCCTAAGTGAAACAACAACCAAGCAACATGCTTGAGTAAATTAGCAACAGTTTCCTGTTGATGCTCAAGAATTTCTACAGAATACCCCAAGGATAAGGCACCTTCTTGTTCGCCACTCGGTGTGTTCTTACGATTACGATCCTCTTTTGATTGAGGCTCTGAACGTACAGTATTTCCGTCGAAAAGTTGCACCGTTATCCAACCATGAGTTTGCGGAGTAATTGAGCCAAATAACTTAGCCTCAAACTCTTTCACTGTATCTACAGACAGCACATCTAGCGAGAACGATCGGAACCAGTAGCGCAACATTGACTTAAATGCAATTGGCCGTACTTCTGCCTGAGAGGCTCCACGCATTTGCCACTTTCTCTGATTGTCATTAAATTTCCACTCTGTAAACCTCTGATGCCCATGAATAAGTTGACCCTGAATCGTAAAATCAATCTCAAAAAATCCTGGCGGTCTCGTTATTTTCTCAGCCATCAATCGCCCATAACCCGTATTCACCTGGGAACCAATACCCGCAGCTAAACTAGTCTCAAGCCACTGACGGACTTTCGCCAAGGTCACATCTGTACAAGCAGTCGTTTTACGAAGACCTATAACAAATGTTGATTTCTCCAGCGATAAAAAGGGATTTGGATTTGGGCCATATTTGGGTGTGCCATTCTCCCAAGACCAAATAGCATTTGCCATATCCATCGCCAAGCCACCTGCCTTACTCGGTGCTGGATAAGAGTCAAGGAAAACAACCTTACCGGAACGATCAGCCCCTTTCGCATCTAAAGAACCAAAATAAGGCGCAACCTTCTTCTCAGCCCCTTTCCAATCAAGGCTACTGTCACTATTCATAAACTCTCGAATAGCCTGATTCCTGGCAACCCCACACAGAGTCGCACTGGGAATATAGGGCATCCCTAAAGCATCAAATGCAGGCAAAAGAATACTCTCAGGTCCCTTATGTCCACCCACTCGAATCCGCCACGGAGCTTTAACTTCAAACCAATTGCCTGCACCCGCAATCAACTTGATTCGTTGATTTAAGCGTTCTAATCTTTTTCGATAATCTGCACCCTCTACAGCCATCTGTAAAATCTGTACTTTGGTGGGGTCTTTGTGAACACTATCGGGCGATCGCATCCATCGAAGATACTCAACAAAACTCGCAGAAGAATCAAAGTTTTCAGGGGGTTGACCTGGATTAATCCAAGGAGACAATTCTAGCGTTAAATTTCCGCCGCCAACATTTCCGCCACGGTTCTCACCACCACCTTTGACATCAGGAAGCACCTTCTTAGGCTTACCTGTCTTAGGTTCTACATTCTGGTTAGGTCGTTCAATTGCATTACGCTGGGTCGCTGGATTTGGACGAGATTGTCCGGGACGATTAGGACGATCGAAAACCATAATTACTTGCCTCCTTTAATATCCCAGTACACAGCAGTCGCCCAAAAACTGAACTCCTGAGCCAACGCAAGCCCTAGTCCTGTTAGTCCAAGATAATCATCAAGCTCCATCCCGACCAATGTATTTAAACTATTTGGCCCCGATAGACTTGTTTCTTCTACCAAAGTCTCAAGGCATCTAAAGTATTCCTGGACAACTTGCTTCTTACCTTTTTTATCATCACTGATAGCTTTTTCCTCAGCCTTAAGCCGCAATAATCCCCAAGTTGCAATGTATGTGTAAAGCTCAACAGCTTGATTTTTCTGTTCTTTCAGGCGCTCCTTCCGCTTTCCTTCATCGCGTTGATTTTGCTCTTGTTCGTCTCGCAATGCTTGCAAAGCTTGATACACAGGCTTTCCGATCGTGCGTGGATCAAAACTCATACTGCCACCTCCTGTTGAAAACCAGACCACTGCTGAACAAAACCACGCCCCAAACTTTCCTGCCCACCAATCTGCACGACAGCGTTATCAGCTAAGATTTGATTGAACTTTGTTCTTGCATCTGAAGCCTGTCCATTGATCTGTGATGTCACACCCCAAGGGAAATACATCAATGTATCAGGAGGAATCGCCTCCTCATACCGAAATCCACCATCTACCGTCTTATGCTCATCCAATTTAATTTTCACCTGTCGCCATAAGCTCATCTGAATCAACGTCGCACAGTGGTGATCCGGCAGAATTAAAGCCCGATCGATACTCCCTACAGTTGATTGAGGGATCCATTCTTTTAAATTACTTGTATCCTCTAAGTTTTCAGATTTAAGAATTGCATCCTTAAGATATACGGGCTTGCCCTTTGCAAAATTATTGTTATAAGCTTCAGGTGCTTTCTTATTCATTCCATTTAATCTTGCCCAGCGTTGAAGCAGCAAAGGCGAACTTATCCACACCACACCATGACTAAGAGAGGGTACAGGCAACCAAAGAATCGATGCATCGCCAATCCAAAGGCGACCCTGAGTCAAATTGGGATCACTTCCGTTTCCAGTCACATCGTCGATCGTATTTCCCCATAGTTGATTCCTAGTTTCGTCAGAAGTGACCGATCGAAATTTCCCTCTAACAGTGCTAGAAGGGACATAAGGAAGATTAGTATGAGACTCGCGAGCAATCCCAAGTAAATTTCCTTCTTGCGTTGTTCCACCTGTATGAAGAGGAGAAAGTAAATAAAGATAAACAAGATTTCCTAGCATTGTAATGAGATTCTCCTAATTTTTAATCCACAACAGTTCTGAATAGCCAAGTTGTCGCCAACGTCGGACTTTCTCAGGGGCGATCGACTGCTCCTGAAATAGAGCTTCAGGTCGATCGAGGTAATATACTGTTCCCGAAGGCGCAGCAAACACCTGCGGAGCCGGAATGCTATCACCTGTCGTTTCATCCCGAATCCGAGCACTAATCGGCACAGCCTTATCCGTTGCAACACTCACTAATGGTCCTAAGGTTTGATTCGCATTCACCTTATGGGCCAGCTTCCATTCCCAAGGCCAAGCCCGACACATGGCCCGACCATTCGTTGTTCGCTCAAATACCCCCGGTGTAATTAGATAGGCAAGCGACTTACCAGCATGTTGACGATTAGCTTCAGATTGCTCCGTCATAGCCTGCCATTGCACATCTAATGGTTCGCATCGCTCCAAAATCGCTCGATGCCCTTCACCTCCTAATCTCAGCGTCGCAGGGGTGGGAATATCTTGATCTAGTCCGATCGCCAGACTCCATCTTGAATGTAATCGCACTGCCTTTTCGACAAAATAGCCATCCGCATTTTTCACCTGGCGTGTACCAACTTCTAAGGCATTATGCGATCGGGTTTCAATGCTCCAAGGTTCTGGTTTTTCATCGCCATCACAAGCAAAATCCTGCTCTGTCACAGGCTTACCCTGCAAAAATTTCATCACGACAGACTGGGGTAAAAACTTACGCCAATCTTTAGACTCAGAGGGTTCTTCTTCTTGGTTGACTCGATCGCTCAATACTAATGGCGCAGGATTTCGCTTATCCCAAATCATTTTCTGACAAGGATGATTTTCTAGCCAAGGCGTTGGTGCTAATCGCTGCAAACCTACATAGTTTAATGGACGGGGAAAATGAAGTTCTGCATAACCTCTACAAAGAAACGGACCTCGGAGAGTCAATGTAACTCGTTGTTGCAACAATCCACGCAATGCACCTGCAATTGTATGACCACTCGGCGGAAAAGTACTCCCCGCCCAAGCCCGTTCCCCAGGGCTAAACGGTTTTGCATCCCGGAACATCCACACATCCAACGGTGTGAGCGTATACCAATACATCATATTGCACCTCCCAAATCAATCTTCCGTTTACGCAAAACAAACGCCGCTAGCTTCAACCAGTTTTGAATTTCCTGATCGCGCTGCTCATCAAAGGTATAAGCCTTAGAATCATCAGGTTTTCCTTGATTAGTTTGCCACATTGCTTCGAGCCAAAGATGGAGGGCTTTTCTGAAGATCTCTCGATCCTCATCCTTATTAAGCACTTCACGCCGACCACAGAACGCCTGTGCCCAATTAGAAATCGCCTCAACGCTCGGAACTGGATGCTGTTTCCATAACTCTGCAACTTGCTCAAATAAGGCTGGTTCCAAACCAGAGATGCAATCTAATAACGATCGCCATTGACCAAACACCTCAAACTTAGCCGTCGCCTTCAGCACATTACCATTGCCATAAATCACCCGAACTTGCACAGCATCTTTTGTAATCCAGCAAGGCTTCTTCTTTTGTTCATTCCAGCCCCAGAACTTGTATTTTTTGGCTTCAGCTTCGGCTTCCCAAAGATTTTCTAGTGCGATCGCTAGGGGGACGCCTTGGTTCGCGATCGAAATCCCAAAGCTGATGCTAGCCAAACTTCCCATCGTAAAGAGCGGACGATTTTGAATAGATTTAGGACAATCTGTGTCAGGCTTCCACTGCCAATAATCGCCATCACTTTTAAATTCTTGATGCAGCTTATCGTCCGACCCCTTGAAGCATAGATTAATATCTGAAAGCCAACTATCCCATTCCCAAAGATTTGTATAAGCTAAAACATCATCACCGCCACTGTAAATAAGTCGCCCCGCATAGCGTTCTTCTGTAAGATAGGGAACCAATTGATTTGAGAAATCTAACAGCGCGCGCGAAAGTGCAGTGTGTGTGGCCGGACCCATTCGTTTTTTAGAGGCGAGGAATTGACTAACACCATCCCAATTTTTTCTTACTTCCGCATCAGGATAGCCTTCTGGAATATAAGAGGAGTAAGGCTGTAATTTAGTTCCCTTGAGCCATGTCCCCATATCATCGCCATCACCAGCCGCTAAAACATACCAATCAGTTGGATTAGAACCCGCTGGAAACTTTGCTTGAATCAGTTCTCGCAGACGTTTCTCTTCTTTTTTAAGGGATTCCTTATCGTCGATTAGACAATCTTCCATTAGCCAGCCAGCATTCAATAACCGAGGATGAGGAAGCGACTGATTCTCTCGATTATTGTCAACCCAGGGAATTCCCCAGCACATTTCCTCAAAATCTTGCGCATCTTTCGCTATGTCACACTCTTGAGCAATCTCATTGCAAATATCACAATATCGCTTGAGCGCATCAGGATTGTCTTTAAGTTGATGTAATAAACCAGCAACACCTACCGTCAGATCTGGATAAGCCGCCGCCAAATCATGAGGCTGTACATTTAATAAACTCGGCAATACTTTTCGCAGTCCTCGTTTCAGCACTTCCGTTGCATTAAGTTGTTCTCGCCCGTCAAACCAACCTCTCTCCTTTTTCCAAAAATGACGTGTTGCAGATTCCGAAACCCAATCTGTGGACTTGCCTTTAGAGTATTGCTGTGGATGCAAAACACTCCCAATCCCTGAAAGTGTGGAGCGAGGACTAAACACTGAGGGTAATTCCCAACTGCGCGCACTTTTAACGCTAGTCAAATTATGTCTGAGCTGATCGAAGATCCTGGGCCACCACAAACCTACATTGAATTGCTTATAGGTAGACAGTTCTGCCAAAGTAGGACATATAGGATTATCTTTTTCATTAAAATTTGAATTCCAAACCAAGGTTGAGCGATCGATCACATCATCAGGAAGCTTATTAAGTCCACAAAATTCATTTTGAGCATTTACCCAATCTAAAAATTTATTTTTATGGTTACGAATCTGTTCGATCGCCTGTAATGTAAACTTCTCATCTTTTAAAATAATCTGCCCTTGTCCCTGCTTCAAAATATCAGCACCTTTAAGAGTCGATAGGCTATGCCCCAGCGGAAGAGCCGTCCAATAAGTTTGCCATTGATGCTTAAGCCAGCCGTCCCAGAGTAAGGGTTTATCAACCTTCTCTTTTCTGGGCAAGCTATCCCAAACTTGATTTCCAATATCAAGCCAGCTATTGCTCAAAACCTCTTGCGCAATCACAAAAACATTTCCCTTTGGCTGTTCAACACTATGTTTTGGAAAAATCGCAACTAAGACATTGGGAAATCCTGCGGTGAGTAGTTGCTTAGGAGAAGGTTCTGTGACCCAATCCTTAAAATCAGGCCACTTCTCAAGCAACCAATGATCAATCAAAGGTTGGGCATATAGGTTCGGATAGACCAGAGAATCAGGACCATACTTACAAGCCCAAGTCCAGCAGACCTTGGCAGATAGATAGTGTAATAACCAAGACCCAGCCCAAAAATCTTGCATTTTTCGACTGGCTTTAATCATTTCCTGAACAGGTGTCATGCTGAAGATTGAGAGATGAGGACGCGCATCTTCCGATTCTTCCAGTCCCACAAGAGATCCAGCGATCGCCGCCACTGAACTGTTGTGACTCCAGACCGAGCAATCGGGAATACGGGTGTCTGCCGGAAGAAGCGGGGTATTCTCCCCAAATTCTTTTTCAATTGCGACAGGCAAGCAACGCCATAGCCACCAAAATGTTTTCTGATGCTGTTCTTCTTCGGAAAGCCCATCAATCAATGGGAACAGTTGTTGCCGAATAATGTCAGTTTCTTTACATTTTAAAACCTGGTCCTGTTCAGGATGAGTATCTGTTCCGCCCTTCATCACCACAAACTGAGCCTTGCCCGATAAAATGTGGCTCACATGCAACCCTTGAGCGTGGATGTAGTCAACACGACCCCGATCATTATCTTGATCCCAAGATGGACGATCGCTGGCAGCGGCAATATGATCTGCAATTTTAAGCTTCCTGGCAAACTCCTTTGGATTAGGATTACCCAGTTTCTGTAGAATTTCTTCCCAGATGCCTTCACTGGCCTTGTTCTTATACAGGCTTTTTAACATTGGATCATGTAGAAGACCCCAAATTTTGGCTTGCCAGAATGCATTTGACACCGCTGTCTCCCTATGGTTTGACGTTGCTCTCTGCCTACAATAACCGAAACTAAGAATATTTTTCATTGAAAGCCAATATTTTATATTTTTTTCTAATTCCCAAAATTTCTACCAGATAGACTTAAGGTAAGCAAATTAGATTTCTTCTAAATATTGTCTTTTGAGTTGACTTTTCATGATTACTTCAGAGCATGTCTTTCCAGCCTTAGAACCTGCCGCACAGGAACGATTGTTTCTACTGATTGCGACCTTGATTAATTTTCCGGGAGTCGGTTGCGCGAAGGAGTCCGATCGCACCCAACACCATGACGCACTACAAGGCGTTGCAATTCAAATGAAGGCTTATGGAATGAGCATTGGGATTGATTTGCCAGCGTACTCAGCTCATACGTTACGTAAAGATTTGCTATTATTGCGACGATATGGAATCTTAGACGACCGGATGTATCGTTGGGGATACTATCTCGGTACAGGTGCGATGGCAAAGGAAGAATTGGGACTTGCCCTACAAGCCCTAGCATCCCAAGCCAAAATACAGGGCGACCCACGCATCCAAAACCTCTGCGACAAATTAGAACAACGCCTGCGGGGATTGAATTTAGCCTTAGGTGGGAAACTACTGTATCCAGTAAGAGCACAGCTCGATCACGCCATCATCCCCACCAATCCAGAAGAAATGCGCCGGAAAGGGCACTATAAATCAACCCTATTTACAAGATTAACTGAGTTAGAGACTGCGATCATAGCCGGAACCGCGATCGAAATTTACAGAGCCAGCAATCCCTATCAATCTCGTAGAATCGGACATGAACAGCTTTATCCACTTCAATTAATTTATGCAGATATTGCTTGGTATTTATTATTAGAAAATATCGAAGATGGGAATTTCGCCATCTCCCGAATCGACCGCTTTACGGATTACTGGCAAGTTTTACCCATTACCGATCGCGGACTCAACGCACAACAAAGCAGTTTGACGATCGCCCATGCGTTGTTAAGAAATGGCTGGGGGCTGTCTCTAGGAAGTCCTGAGGAACAGCGTTTAGAACGATCGGGGCAATTAGAAATCATAGAAGTTCAGGTGCGATTTTATGGGTCGGTCGTACCATTTATCTTAGAAGGAGAGAGGCGTCATCCAAAACAGAAATTAAGAAATAAGCGTAAAGATAAGAGCGGACAAATCATTCAGGTAGATTATTGTGTGCCATTACCCAAGCGATCATGGTTTGAGTTTTCCCGCTGGGTCAGAAGTTTTGGATCAAAGGCACAGGTAATCGCACCAGCAGAATTAGTCGAAGAATTTAAGACAATGACGACTGAGTTGGGACATTTGTATGGAAACCCTCATTGAAGACAGAGGCATGAAAAGACGGAGAACTGAAAGGTGACGAGGGAGGTGACGAGTTTGAAAAAGAACGTTGGTAACGCCTAGACCTTATAATCGAATCTGAGGACCTCGAAGACTGGTCTAGCATTCAATATGAATTGGGAGATGCCTACAGTACAGTTAACCAGCCTCGGAAATCCCTATCTCACTACTAATCTGCAAAATGGGGATTCCTGCTGCTAGAAAATTCACACCTTGTGAACCGCATTACAAAGAAGATGGAAAAAATCACACCTGAAAACTCAAAGTGAACCCAGTCTTGTGGCACAATTTAGAACCGAGCGAAAGGCAAATTCCGCAGAGAATGTGAGACACAGGCTAGAACATTGATAATTAGGCTAATCTTGTTCTACACAACTCCCTGATGTAGTACAAGATTAACCTAATCTAAAGCCAATAGCTGATCGCTCAAAACTCCAACCTTAGTTGTTGGAAGTCCTGCTCCTCATTCATCAACTTCCCAATTCCTAATCCCAATAGCCGCACCGATGGTCGAAGACCGGCCATAGGCCATCGCCCTTCCAAATCTAAGGCTCCCAATAATCGTCGTGATGCCTCCTGAATCGATCGAACCTCCGTAAAGGCCAGACTTTGCGTTACACTCCGCGTCACCTGAGAATAATCAGCAAACTTCACCTTCAACGTCAAAGTCTGTCCGGAAACTCCCGCTTTCTCCAATCGGGCATGAAGATCGATCGCGACCTGCTCCAGCGCTTCTTCAATACTCAGCCGATCGCTCAAATCCGGGTCATAGGAAGTCTCCACACTCAACGACTTTCTCACTCGATTCGGGACTACCAACCGATCGTCCTCTCCCCGAGCAATCTGATAATAAAACCGTCCCACTTTCCCAAACTTTGTTACTAATTCAGAGACCGATCGTTCTCGTAAATCCACGCCAGTGAAGATCCCCATCTCATGCAACTTCGTCGCGGTTACCTTTCCAATTCCATGAAATTTCTCGATCGGTAATTGAGAAACAAAATCTAATCCCTCATGAGGCAAAATA
The DNA here is from genome assembly GCA_025354065.1 of Synechococcales cyanobacterium 340R_concoct_173_sub. The sequence goes on from JANXNM010000230.1 coordinate 13,927, forward strand.
ACAGCCATTCCATTCGGTTTATTCAATCCTGATGCCATCTTGGCCAAGAACTTATTCACTGAGATACCCGCTGATGCCGTGAGTTGAGTAGCGGTGAAAATGTCCGATCGGATCAATTGGGCAATCTCCTGAGCAGAGATAATACCAAACTTATTCTCCGTCACATCCAAATATGCCTCATCCAATGCCACAGGTTCCACGCAATCAGTGTAATGGTGAAAGATTTCTCGGATTTGAAGGGCGATCGCTTTGTACACTTCAAAACGAGGGGGAACAAAGATTAAATCGGGACATTTATATTTGGCAGTACGGGATGGTGTTGCAGAATAGACCCCATAGGCACGGGCTTCATAACTGGCGGCGGCCACAGCTCCACGTTTGTCCGGCGAACCTCCAACTGCCACAGGTCTACCTTGCAAAGCTGGATTATCCCGCTGCTCAACAGACGCATAGAACGCATCAAGGTCAACATGAATGATTTTTCGTAGAGATGCCATGGATTTTAACAATAGACAATATCAGCGTAAAAGAAGTTTGCCCCGTCGGTGTTTCAGCGATCGTCAAATTATCGCCATGAGCAGAGCCAATCTCCTACCCTAATTCTTCAATTTGAGAGATGTAGGCTAGGTCGCTGCGATGAAAGCGATCGAAAACTAGGGATCGTTCCTGTATCAAAATATCTTTCAATTTATTACCGATCGTAACCCAGACCTGATTGTTCTGACGCTTTACAAGAATCGGTCGGCAATCGTTCTTTAGTGATTTTGAAATATAATTCATAGAATGCGTGATTTTAAGATCACTACTATCTAGCGAAACAATGCCAAAAAGCCTACCGACTCCATCCATCATTCAGCTCGGGCGTTTCACATGGACAACGATGTGGCAAATCATGATGGCCCAGCTTGCACCTCGCAGCAAAGACGGAAAATATCTCCGACCTGAAAGTGCATTTCGCCAGGTCATCAATGCTGATTCGCCCTATCACGCTCAAGCTGGACGCTATCGATTATTCGTTGGAATGAGTTGTCCATGGGCACATCGCACCTTAATAGTCCGGGCCTTGAAAGGTCTGGAAGCGGTGATTCCGGTCTCATTGGCTGTCCCTTCTCCTGAAAATGGAGGTTGGCTGTTGGCAAACCCCGATCGCTATGGCAAAACATTGATGGAAGTTTACCAATCGGCGACTCCGAATTATTCTGGTCGAGCTACTGTCCCGATGTTGTGGGATGAGCAAACTCAGACGATCGTTAACAATGAAAGTGCAGACATTATCAAAATACTGAATGCTGATTTCAATGCATTTGCGACAAATTCAGAATTAGATTTATATCCGAGCGCGGGACGAGAGACGATCGAGCAATGGAATGAGCAAGTTTATAACAGAATCAACAATGGTGTGTATCGCTGTGGATTTGCACAAACCCAAGTGGCCTATGACGAAGCAGTGGGTGAACTATTTAATCAATTGGATACGATCGAGATTCATTTAGATCACAATCCTTTTCTATGGGGCAACCAAATTACATTGGCAGATGTGCGATTATTCACGACTCTGATTCGGTTTGATATAGTTTACTACAGTCTATTCAAATGTAGCCGTCGTCGAATTCGGGACTACACCAATCTCAGTCGCTATGTCCAACATATTTATCATTTACCGGGTATTCCAGAAACCTGCAATTTTTCAACGATTCAGCAAGATTATTTCCGTAACTTATTTCCACTCAATCCTGGCAGTATCCTTCCCACTGAGGTGGATATGAGTTGGCTAGATAGCCCCGATCGTAAATAACCAACGTTGAAAGAGTCTCATATCAATTTGAATCTGGTTAAGCAGCAAGTCTCTAATCCTTCGTTAATCCTCCCTTACGCCAGTACTGTTTAGAAATACGATCGCCGTCGCGGACCGATCGATACCAATAAGGCCCATGAAGAACAGCGCCTTCAACACAATGGCAATTGGATTTACCACATTTACGATATTCAGATCGCCATCCATCCTCATGACGGGGCTGGTCAATCTTGTCTCGTAGTTCCCGATCTTGTATCTTCTCCGTCAGATGAGCAACCAAGAGCTTTAGATCCTCAAGAGAGAGCCGATCGGCCTGAGCTGCAAGGTTATGGGGCAGTGGTTTACGCGTCATAATCCCTCCCGTCTTGTACAACATAAGCTCCTTTTGTAGGACAAGATAATTCCTGTTCTAGGATGGACGATCGCTCAAACCCTTCTATATAGAGGATCTGGGATTCTCCCCGTCTGAGAATCGTTATCTCCCTGTCTTGTACGACATAAGCTCCTTTTGTAGTACAAGACAATTGGTGGTCTTGGGTGGTCATGACGCTTGCCTCCGATCGCATTCCCTAAAGTCAGGCGACTCAATCTCTATTTGGGGATTATTTGCTTCAAGATTCGATTCTTCTTCCCATTCATAGGTGTATTCTTCTGTTTCTGGATCACCCCCATTTTGAATTGAATTATTTATGTAAAGGGGTG
>JANXNM010000303.1 GCA_025354065.1 Synechococcales cyanobacterium 340R_concoct_173_sub
AGACGCGTTGGAGACCTACGATCGGGCGCTGAAACTTCATCCAGAATCTTGGACGCTTTGGTATGCACGAGGAAAAGTAATCGATCGGCTCAATAAATCTGAAGAAGCAATTGCCTCCTACGATCGTGCTCTAGAAATTCACCCAAAATTCGATCGGGCTTGGTACCGTCGAGGCATTACCTTTAGCCGTATGGGAAGGCACGGGGATGCGATATCGAATTATGAACGAGCGCTGGCAATCAATCCTAATTGTGCCGATGCAGCCAGCCGTCGAGGCATTGCCCTTCGTCATACCAACGGAAACTCAGCCAAACCAGAGTGATTTATTCGGTGATTTATTTAGTAATTTAACGTCAGTTTTGGATCAGGTGAGCGGCTAGAGATGCAAAAAAGGAAGATCTGCTAGGCTGAAGTTGTAAAGCAATCAGAACGGTCCTTTCATAGATCTAAGAGGGTGTTTGAAAAGTCCCTTCGTGAGGATCAGAAGCCCCGATTCTCCGTCTTAATTGTCACAACATTAGACTTGCTCAGCACTTTATCTCCGTGCTTGAGACCAATCAAGAGTTTCCGGATCGCTTGAAATCGATACCTTTACAGAAGTTCTATTGTTGAACTGCGTTTGCGACAATCTGGCAATACGATCGCCATCTATACCTCCCAACCAGTTAATCCCTACTCTATGTTCCCAATTGCTGCAATAACTCCTGAATGGACAAAACAGGTATGGGCGAACTCAAAAAACCCTTATTGTCGCGTGTCAGAATAGCATCTAACCCCTGAGCAACTGCACCAAAAATTTGAACCGCATCTTCAAAATCAACTAAGCCAGAGTTGAAGGCTGATTCCAAAACGGCTCGATCGATCGGACAAATGACCATAACAGTCAGTGTTTCCGAAACTGCTTGCCGTGCTTGCTCAACGCTGCGAGTGTGTTTGCGAGAAATGTAGAAAATATCTGTGAGCGTTGTCGCCGTCACATAACCGATAACTTGACCTGCATCGGTCGCTTGAAACAACAACTCTGCATCTTGAAAAAACGGCTCTCGCTGCAACAGAAAATCTAGGACGATGTTGGTATTAACTAAAACTCTCACTAAATATACTTCTCCATGCGCCGCTCGTCCAACATCGCTGCCACTTCCTCATCGGTCGGCGCAGGTTGGTCTGTCTTTAGCAAGCCTCGCATCCGCTGAATCGCACTAGAACGGTCAACTCTTGGAACTGGCTGTTCTTGTAAGGACTCAATGATGGCACTGACTAACGCAAGACGATCGCTGGGCGGCAGCTTGAAAACTTGCTCTTTGACTTCTTGTAGCAACATAGACGGCTCCTGTGTTCAAAGGGCTACGTTTAGTATGAGTAATTTCGCCACTCATGACCAGCTTGATTATCTCCGCTACATTCCCCAGCCGCTCATGAGCGGTTCACTATCATCCAGCAGAGAAAAGAAGTTTTTGAATAACGTTTTCTGGTGATTGACATCAGTTAAGACGCTTTCTGGATGGAACTGAACGCCCTGAATCCAAGGATAGTCCGATACTTCACCCCTTTTTCCGCCAGCAGAGGATCTTCAACCTGCAACTTATCCGCTAGCAGGGTCTAGCTTATGAGAACTGCTTTGCTCGATCGATGATTATCAAAAGAATTCTCTTAACAAAAAAGATGCCGATCGTATTGGAATATCCAAAGTACGATCGGCATCTTTTCATATGGCTTCATACAACGGCTTTCGCCTCTAAAAAATCAATGCCTTTCAACATTGAATTCTTTATTTAAAGTGGATACGCCAATAGATCGGGAAAAAACCGATTGAACTCGATCAACATCCCAGCAGTTACAGTTAGCAACAGCATAAGCAGCACAGGACCGCTGGAGAGATAACTTTTCATAACAAGCCTCTAAATCCAAGAAAACAATACAGACTAAACCCGATCGTCAAGATGACTAGCGAGGTGAAACCGTGATTTCGCCGTCTTTCGCCAA
>JANXNM010000304.1 GCA_025354065.1 Synechococcales cyanobacterium 340R_concoct_173_sub
AAAATTAATTTGACACAAGATCCACTTGCTGACGATAATTGTAGGCTGTTGAAAACTTTATCATTGTTTTTGAAGAAGTCCCTTGGCTAACGTAGTAGTGATTGGTGCCCAGTGGGGCGATGAAGGAAAAGGTAAGATTACTGATTTGCTGAGTAATTCAGCCGATATGGTAGTCCGGTATCAAGGTGGAGTGAACGCTGGGCACACCGTCGTGGTCAAGGATCAGACCTTCAAATTGCATCTTATTCCATCGGGTATCCTATACCCGGAGACAGAATGTATTATCGGCAGCGGAACAGTTATCGATCCAAAGGTTTTGATTCAGGAGCTAGATCAACTCGATCGGCTTGGAGTCAGTTCAAAAAACCTAATGATTTCGGAAACAGCGCATGTAACAATGCCCTATCACCGAATCTTGGACGTGGCTTCTGAAGCGAGTCGCGGCGATCAAAAAATTGGGACCACGGGGCGCGGCATTGGCCCGACCTATGCGGATAAGTCTGAGCGATCGGGCATCCGTATTGTGGACCTAATGGATACAGAGTCCTTTAAGGTGCAGGTTCGCTATTGTGTAGCGAACAAAAATGTCATCTTGGAGAAACTATACAACCTTCCCCCTCTTGATCCAGAGGAAGTAATTGTGGAGTATCTGGCTTATGCCGATCGTCTGCGACCCCATGTAATTGATAGTTCCCTAAAGATTTCGCAAGCCGTACAGAAAAAGCGCAACATCTTATTTGAAGGTGCGCAAGGTACGCTGCTTGATCTCGATCATGGTACATATCCCTACGTCACCTCTTCCAATCCCGTATCGGGCGGAGCATGTGTCGGGGCGGGCGTGGGGCCAACCATTATCGATCGGGTGATTGGTGTGGCGAAAGCTTACACAACCCGTGTTGGTGAAGGTCCGTTCCCGACCGAACTCGATGGAGACATTGGGGCGTTATTGTGCGATCGGGGTGCCGAATTCGGAACGACAACCGGGCGTCAGCGTCGCTGTGGTTGGTTCGATGCCGTTATCGGTCGGTATGCTGTGCGGATTAATGGTCTAGATTGTTTAGCCATCACTAAGATGGATGTCCTAGACACGCTCGACGAAATTAAGGTGTGCATAGCCTACGAAATCGATGGTAAGCGGTGCAACGATTTTCCGACCAATGCGAAAGCCTTTGCTCGGTGCGTTCCGATTTATCAGACGGTTCCTGGTTGGAATACTTCGACCGAAAACTGTCGAGCGCTTACAGATTTGCCGAAGCAAGCTTTGGATTATCTTAAGTTCTTGGCTGAATTGATGGCGGTTCCGATCGCAATCGTGTCCCTCGGGGCCAGTCGCGACCAGACAATCATCGTAGAGGATCCAATTCATGGACCGAAACGGGCGTTGCTGTACGAAAACGGTGGACTCTAACAATAGGTTTAAGAATATAAATTCTTAGGGTCTAGGTTAGGTTTGACGACGGTTTAAAATTTAGTGAAGACATCGAAGGTAGAGTTTCATCATGGCAAAGTTTTCAATCGAAGCGACCAAGCGTCTTGAAGGTAGCAAACCCAACGCACTCCGACGCGCGAACCTTGTACCTGCGACGATGTATGGTCACAATGGAACAGAATCTGTTCAATTGACCGTTGATGCAAAGACTATTGAATTGCTGATCCGTGATGCGGGCCGAGGCGGCGTGGTGGAATTGAATGTTCCTGAGTTGAACTACACCACCAGCGCACGAATTCAAGAAGTTCAGTCCCATCCTTGGAGGGGCTATTTGTATCACGTTAGCTTCAAAGCAAACAAAGCCTAAGTTCTCTTTTTAGATTTGTTTTAATAAAAACCGTACTTTTCTTTAATGCGAAGGTACGGTTTTTATTTTAAATCGATATTCATTGACGATCGAATTCTGCGATCGCGGCTTTACAGGTGAGGGAATTTCGTTTTGGGTGGCAAGCATAACTATTACTCGTTTGATTGCCTGAAGTTGGATTGAGGGGCAGACATAGTATTGTCAAAGTGATTTTCACTAACTTTATCAAATCAATAAAATTAGGGTGGGAGTTCGATCGCTTAATTCAGCTAGGTTGAATAATAGTTGCATTTTTATGGGTAAAAGCGGTAATGATGAATAGTCTTGATAGATTGAGTATCAAGTTTCATCCAATTCACCATTAGAGGCAAATGAGATATGCCAATCTTTGACCAACGTGGGCAGCAAGTAAATTATCAGTACAATGCTGCTGGCGATATTAACTTAGGTTCCGTCCAAAATCAGGCGCAGCTCATTGAGGAGCTTGGGAAGCTTAAATCTGAACTTTCAAAAGCTGCTGAGGCTCAAGTGATAGATGCCGAAATCTTCACAGATGCTGATTATCAAATGACTAAGGCGATTCAACAAGCTAAAAAGCCAGAGCCGGATAAAAAAGGCATTATGGATCACTTAAATAACACGAAGTCTCTTCTAGAAGGTGTGAGCGCTGCAAGTGGAATTGCAACAGTCCTGAACGAAGTAGTTCAGATAGTTGTCAGTCTTTTTTAAGATGATTAAATTTTACGGGGCATACAGTGAGTAACTTTAATCAATCGAATCAAAAAGTAGACCGTCAGTTCAACGCAGCAGGACATATTATTGACAATAGGGTCAGAGTGGCAAATCATAAAATTGTCCATAATCATATTCCCGCGCCTCTTGAAACTATTAAGGAAGCATGGTCAATCACCTCAAATTGGTTTCGGAATTTGCTTCCCGAAAGGCGCGATCATTCTAGCATTGTGCAGTTTGATACCAATCATCATAGAGAAATAGAGAGAATTGCAAGTGAGAGATTAGAATTAGCAAAAATAGATTCAAGTCGTCGAGCCGATGCTCAAAATAGATTGATTCAACTTAAAGAGGAAGAGAGGACGCTTCAGAAAGCAAAGTTTGAATGGGAAAAATCAGTTGTTCAAGAAAATTTGAGACTGATACGGAATTCTCATGATCTTGCTATTGAGGCTAGTCGAAGAAATCATCAAAGCATAACAGATATGCACTACTTGCCCCTCCAAGGCAGTCGAGATGACATTATTGACTCTTTGTCTCAGGATGCTGGAAAATTCTTTATTATTTCATCGCCTCCGAAAGTTTTCCGCGACGATGTGCAAGCATTTAAATCATTGGAGGCTGAAATTCCACATGAATTATGCGATGCTATTAAGAAATACTATGGTGATGAAATGACAGAATCGGTCATTGGTTATAGAAATATATTTAATGGCCCAATTGATGAAATTAATGCATCGACTGTTGGAAAGTTTATAGCGCCAACCCCAACATTAATTTTTCACAGCCAAGTGACTTATCAGAAAGTCATTATATGGATAACTCTAACTCTTCCGGTAGTTGAATTAGTCGCTTCACAAGCACAATCTTCCGAACAACAATTCGATATAAAGATTCTTCAGGATAAATTTTCCCTACCAGCATGGAATTGGATGAATCTCAAGAAAGAACTTGAGGCAGAAGGTCAAGACTCTGATGCAACTATATTAGAAATAGTCTCAACTATTCACTTGATAGTAGCGCTATATTTTTGTGATTTGTATTGCTTAAAATTGAATCCTAACCATATCCCTAAATTATTTGAATTTTTAGCAGAACCTAGCTTTCCAGATCATTTACAGGCATGGTCTGAACCTCTAAAAAGTTCCTTAATAGAAGCACAGAAGAAAATTAAGGAAGAATTAGATAGAATAGTTGCTTTGGAAGTAAACTTAAGGCAAAGTCGCACCGAAAATTACAGTGATTACAGTGATTTTTCTAATTTTCCAGTTATCGGTTCTGTAATTGGAATAATATTTTTGTTTACAATGTGTAGCCATCAATCTCCCAATATAACCGGAGGTAATGTTGGCACACAAAGCTTCATAGCGCAACAGCAAGTTAGAACTGGAATAATTCAAGCAGATCGCGATGGTAAGGGTTCAGCTAGACTGCGTGTTGTTCCAGACGGTAAAATAATTAGCGAATTACTTAATGGTACTTCTGTAGTTATGGGAGAAGTGAGCAGTAATGGTAAATGGCAACGGGTCACTACTGAAAATGGAAAGTCTGGCTGGGTTTGGGCTGACTACATTCAACAATAAGAGTTTTTTAGAGCATACTATATGACCTTGATAATTAGAGAATAAAGATCTTGGACCTTTATAGAGAAGTTTCAAGAAAATCCAAAAATCTCAGAGCTTGAAACTCTGGTTTCTCGTTTCGCTCAAATTCTACACAGAGACAATGATCGGCTGGAGCCTGTTTAGGTTATTCTAAATTTGGAATTGCTGTAGAAATATAAGTGTATACTCAAATTACCGTGCGAACCTCAAACGCAGATGCACTATCTTTGATTCATCAGGCCCATGATGAAAGCTGGGAAGAACTCTATCTCTCCGTCATGGATCCAATGGATTTGTCATAGGACATCTGTTGCTGATCTAATCGTAGATTATCAAATCGGGTAAAATTAGCCTTATAAACTGATAGGTCAATAAATTATGGCTCAGTTAACAATCGAAATTCCCGATGCATTATTACCGGAGTTGGAGCAGGTTCGATCGAAATTACCTATGCTATTGACTCAATGGATTACTGCATCGCGATCGGTTCAACAAAACGTCGATCAAACGACTTCTCAGGAAGTGTTGAGCTTTTTAATGACACAGCCGACTCCACAAAATATTTTGAATTTTAAAGTTTCGGAAAAAGCGCAGACCAGGTTAAAGATATTACTCGATCGTAATTATGAGGGTGGATTGAGTGAAGATGAGTCTTTTGAATTGGATGGTTATGAGCAATTGGATCAATTGATGCAAATGTTAAAAATTCAAGCTTATTCGGTTGTGCATCAGGACGTTATAGGCTAGATTTTATGCCATCAGAAGTTAGTGCATCGTTGCGTCGATCGGTGATTGAACGATCCCAGGTAAAATGTGAATATTGCAAGCTTCACCAAGATTTTTCAATCTATACCCACGAGATCGATCATGTGATTGCAATGAAACATGGTGGGAGAACAGTGCTTGAGAATTTAGCCTTATCCTGTTTGTCTTGTAATCGTCATAAGGGTTCCGATTTAACGAGTTTTGATCCACTGACGGGGGATGTGACCCGGTTATTTGATCCCCGGTCGCAGGTCTGGGCAGAATATTTTGAACTCGATCGTGGACGCATTCAAGGTTTGAGTGCGATCGGTCGAACAACAGTGATGTTATTAAAATTCAATACCCCGACGGCAGTTCTGAATCGTCAACTTTGGCAGCAGGTCCAATCTGATTTGGACTAGATTCTCAATTTAACAATCTCAAAAATTCGATTGCCAACCCATCGGGATCAGCTAAAAACGCCACCTCATACCACCGATCGCCAATCTGCTGTTTTTGCGGATCCAGTAGCACCGTCGCCCGCTGACCGATCGTGCTCAACCGTTCCTGAAACATCGTTACCCAATCTAGCAAACTCTCAGCAATGCCTATCCGGGCCACATCAAACGACAAATGATAGTAGCCCACATAATGTTCATCAAAAAAAGCATCGACCGCAGGCTTCGGCTCAGGAATTTGGATTAATTCTAGTCGCCCCCCTAATCCTTCCATCCAACAGGCTAACGTCGTACCCGCCGTGAACCGATCGTTCACCTGAAATCCAAGTTGTTCATAGAACGCGATCGACTTAAAAATATCCGCCGTCCGAATCGACACATGATGCAGCATCAATCCTTACTCCAAAAGTCGAAAGTAAGGATAACGTACTGGCGCACCTGGCTCTTTCTCTAGATCAAAATTAATCACATCCCACCGAGGCTCAACTGAGGCTTCCACACTAAACTCCACTGGAAGTCCATACAGCTTCGGCATTTGAGCATCCAAAGAGTCACGCCAAGGGGTACTGCGTTCTAAATAGGTACTCACCAACTCCTGATAGCGCGCTGCAATAATTACCTTTGTAGCCCGATAGCCCTGGGTATATAGCCGATCGAGTGCCTCGTGAATTTCAAATCGAATGCCATCAGGATGGTTATGTTGGCGATACCATTCATCCTTCCACAATCGCCAATGTCGCCCTGACTGGAGATGAACTAGCTCCTCCGCTTTGGGATCCGCCTCAAACGCACCATGACGTGGACATAGATAGGTGTCTGTCAGAGTCAAGGCTGGAATAACCTGTCGGCAATGCGGACAAGAAATCTCAGCGCCATAGATGGGATATTGCAAGAGCAAACTATTCATATCATCTGAAACTTATAGAGAGGATATTAAGCGGGTTCCAGGAGGATGCCAAACTCGTAGAATATCTGAGTTGCTCCACTATTATAGCGATGTATATTTGTTGCGGTATTCCTCCTCCATCAATTTGTCACAAACTCCCCGAATCACTATGCCTCCTGCAAACTCCGGCCCTTCTACTAATTCCGGTCCAACCTATTGGCAATCCCCTGATTTAGCCAATGCCACATTCATTGCCCCCAATGCGACAATCGTTGGTCACGTTACGCTTGGTGTTGGTGTAAGTATTTGGTATGGGGCGGTTCTTCGTGGGGATCTGGAATCTATTATTATTGGCGATCGGAGCAATATCCAAGATGGGGCAATTCTCCACGGCGATCCCGGCCAACCTACCATTCTGGAATCCGACGTGACCATCGGCCATCGCGCCATTGTCCACAGTGCCCATATCGAATCCGGTTGCTTAATTGGTATGGGCGCTATAGTGCTTGATGGCGTTCGAGTTGGATCGGGCAGTATTATCGGTGCGGGGGCTGTTGTAACTAAAAATGTGCCACCCCGATCGCGTGTTGTCGGTGTCCCTGGAAAAGTCATTAGTCAGGTCAGTGATACTGAGGCCCAAGAACTGATTGCCCATGCGAACCACTATGAAAAACTTGCTCAAGTTCACAATGGTACTGGAATAGATTTAGGATTTCACTGAGTTTCAACTTTATTAGCCTCAAGCTTGTTAAACTTTGTTGGAAATAAGATTGGCAAAAACTATTTCAGAAGATTGGGCTGTAAAGGGTTTAAGCGATATTACTATAAAACTGAAACCCTCACTCAGCAAGGATTTCAGTTATTTTAGATAAAGTCTAATATTGCGATACTTTATTTTCTTGCCCCTCCCTTAGCTAGGCTTTTTATAGCGAGTTAACCAAGTAGAAAATAAAAATGGCATCGAAATAGCCACTAAAGCTTCTGCCCAAAAGAAGGCTAAAAAGTCAGATAAGCCTCCAAGAGGAGGTACGCCAGGTTGAAGATTTCGTACTGCGGGCAAGGCGAATAACATACCTGCAATCAGCGTAAACATGCCAAATTCAATAGGACGCGGTTGCCAAATTACTACCATTGACATTGTGAATACTACTAAGCCAATCAACCACATGGCAAGCATTAAGAAGATAGAAAATGATTTAGTGATCACCGATCGCGACGTTTGCACTCGCAGACCAAGATAACTGTTAGATGATTCAAACTCATTTTTGGGGATGAGATCAACATCAATGTTATAACCGGAGATTGCTCCATAAAAATGCAGAGATATCGGAATCTCTTCTTTTTCATCTTTAGGGTTTGAAAAGGAGAGATAAAGGTCTGATTTATGTATATCAAAGGGATAATCACTGACCCGACCATCTAACGAGATTGAGCCTGTCACAGTTTCAGGAATTCGATTATTCTCAAGAGTAACTTCAGATTTACCACTTTCAATACCTGTAAAAAACTTTAACTCTTTTGTAAGGCGGTCATTTTTGTCGTATGTTCCTTCTGGTTTAGCTGAAAAACGAATATTCATCTCTCCTTTA
>JANXNM010000258.1 GCA_025354065.1 Synechococcales cyanobacterium 340R_concoct_173_sub
ATTTAATTTGTTGTTAGTGACGGATCAACCCATCGATCGGACTTATTCACGCGGCAACATTCAAGTCATCAAATCTTCATTGGCCGAATTCAGCACCTTGGCATCTCAGCAATTAGGATTTTTAGTTCAAGTGAAACGTGGGTACAAAATCTGTGATTTTCGGCCAGCATTTGGACATATTTTTGAATCTGAATTGAAGGGATATGATTACTGGGGACATGTTGATCTTGATACTTTTTGGGGCGATATAGCGATCGTTCTTAGGCCAGCACTGATGACCCAACCGGATATTATTTGCGGTGAACCCAATCATGTCGGTGGACCATTTTGTCTATATCGAAATTGCTCAGAAATCAATCTACTCTATCAAAAAAACGATCGCCACAAAGAAGCCTTTCAGCGCGAAGATAATGTGGATTTTGATGAGATTGGGATTAATTTTGATAATCACGGATTCGAGACGACGGTACGGCAAGCTGAGTTCCAAGGTGAAATCTCTGTTTATCGCGATTGTCAGTTTTATCTTCAAGATAGTGATTCGAGCTGGTGGATTTCTCAAGTCCAAAAGGCATATCCAAGCGATCGTTCATTGGGTAAGAAATTTGAATTTGGTGCGGGTGAATGGCGATCGGGAAAACTTACTGCCCTCGAAAATAATCAAGACTATCTTTTCTATCACTTCTATGACGGCAAAAAACGTCTTTTCCAACCATTTCCAATTCAATGGTGCAATCAGATTGAAAGCTTTAAAATTAGTGGTGCCGGATTTCAACTCAGCTACCGATCGCCTTTTTATAAAGTTCTACATTCACTTGAAAAATTGATAATTTCAGTTATTCGTTGGGCCGTATACGATATGGGACCATTGCGTCATAAATTGAAGGCGATCGTACAACGCAAACCCTGACCCAACTAAAAAAACGCCAAGATTCGACCAGAATTGAAGGCTTTTAAAACACCATTATCATTTTTGATCAACAGTTCACCCCGATCGTTAATCCCCTCAGAAATCCCTACAATCAAGCCATTTGGGGTTTCAAATTGAATCTTTTTACCCAGTAGTGCATCTCTCGATCGCACCTGATTCAGCCAATTCTCAGAATTCCGATCATATTCAAGCTGCATCAGGGACTTCATCGGGGAGGACTGTATCAACCGATCGCGCAACACCGATAACAGTTGAAACTCCGTCGGGATTTCCTCCGAAACCTGATGCAAGCTAATAGGGTTACCAATCTGCACGGTCTCAATCCCGGCCTTTACAAAATCAACCGATCGGTTCAGGCCAATCCCCACGATCGCGGTTGTTAAAAGAGGATGGTTAGAGGAGGGCGATCGGGTTTCACACAAAATACCCGCAACCTTACGACCCTGAATCAAAATATCATTGGTCCACTTGAGCTTTGGGATCCCGTCCAAATTTGGCATCAGCATCTCCAAGCTGTCAATTACTATTAATGCCGCGACCAAACTCAGCAAATGGATTCGGGCCAGTGGAAAATCTTGCAACACAAAAGTCGCTGTCAGTACACCTGGGGGAGATTGCCACGATCGGCCATACTGACCACGCCCAGCGGTTTGACGACGCGTAAAAGCAACGTCACCATGATTTAAAACATGCAGATGCTCCATAGTCCAACGATTTGTACTAGGGCAGGTTTCTAGTTCGTGGAGCCAATGTGGAAGAGTCATTTTTCAACAGAAATTGAGCAATAAGACAAATAATTTAACGCGAATTTAAACGGTTATCTGATCAATAATTGGGCAAATGGTTTAAGGTAAGCGCCATAGCAAAGATAGATGTGAAGTTCTAAAATTGTAGCTCACGCCCAATGGTAACGGTCTCGACCGATCGCGCCAATTCAAAATCCGATCGCATTTCTTCAATGGCAGGCCGATCGGGCTTCCGTTCTTCTTCCCTTTTCTCCATTCACAATTCTGCATTCATCGCCGATTGGCTTTTCCGCTAGAATAGAGTAACTTTCATGGACTCGCAAAATCCCTATGACCGTCGCAGATGCACTTGAAGCTGTTCAGTTTATGACGATCGACGGACAACCATGGCGGTGGTTCACGCGGACCTATGGCAAAAAATTGTGGCGCATTTTGATTAGACCTATTAATAAGTAATCTTATTTCTGGAAATTACCTAAGTGGTCAATTGTCAGGGGAAAACCGACAGCAACTTATTTTACTTCGGCAACGCACTAAACATTTATTTTCAGTCACAGATGACGGGCCAGAAATTCCAGTTGCCTTCCAAAATAGGATATTTACAGTATTCCAAACCTTGACTGGAAGCAGTTCGCTGGAAAACACGGGCATTGGACTTGCACTTATTAAAAAAATTGTCGAGAATGAGGGAGGAGTATTGCGTCTTCATTCCAATAGCGATCGAGGATGTAAATTTGAATTCACTTGGCCCAAACTGTCATAAATTATGCAAACTCTTAAAGAATTTGCCCAAAAGCAATGGAATAGAATTAAAAGTAACAAATGCCTAGGATTAGGAGGCGTTGGCATATTTTTAGTCACTATTCCTTTGGTATGTTTAGTTATTGTTTTAGTTGCAATACTAGATGCTCGTGCTCAAGAGCAAAAGCTTCAACAAAATTTCAGCGAGGCCGAATCACGCAGCAAAACCAGTCAATTGATTTTGCGTTACACAATTGATCAAGAAACAGGCGTGAGAGGGTATTTGCTCACTCAAGATTCACAATTTCTAGATCCCTATTACTACGCTAAACGAGATTTACCTATTGCATTAGAAACGCTCAAGCGCCAATCTCCTGGGCAAGAAACAAGGCTCAATGACTTGAAACAGAAAATCGAACTTCGATTACAAACAATAGATGAGCTTCTTGATATTGCAAAAAGAAGGGATTTATTCTTAATGCCTTGGACTTCTTCTAATGTGAGACCATCATTATCGAAAAGTGATTCTGAGAATCTATTAGAAAAGCTCCAACAAGGCAAAGTAATGATGGATTCAATTCGTCAAGCTATTGTTGAGTTCGACAATCAGCAGCGGGAAATTTTAAACCAGCAACAACCCAAAATTGAGGCCCGTCGGCAATGGGTCGATCGGATCCAAATCATTGGCTTAGTGGTGAGCATTATGATTTATATTGGAGCTATCACTTTATTTAGATTACTGGATAGTCAGTTGTTTCAGCGCAATCGAGAGGGGCTATATCTAACTATTGCTCTTGCAGAAAAAGCTCGAGAATTAGCAGATGTTAACACAGCTCTAAACACGACAAATACTGCCCTAAATCGTAAAAAAAAATCCCTAGAGAACTTCATTCAAGCCTCAGCCCATGACTTAAAAACCCCACTGCGTGGCATTGCGAGCCTTTCCCAATGGATTCAAGAAGATCTGGAGAATAAACAGGAGAGTGAAGACTATTTTGATTTATTAAATCAGCGCATATTGCGAATGCAGATTATTATTGATGAACTTCTAAAATATACTCAAATTGAAGCCTGGATGATTCAATCGCAACTGGTTGATGTTGATTTATTAATTCAAGAACTTCGTCATGAACTCCCCATGACAGACAATTTTGAACTTCAGATACTCACACCTATGCCCAAACTGAGGACATCCTATCTGGGATTAAAACTTGTCTTTGAGGAATTGATTCGGAATTCCATCCAACATCACGATCGCACTAAAGGCATCATTACCTTAGAATTTATTTCCTACCCCGATCGCATCGAATTTATCCTGCGCGATGATGGACCTGGAATTCCATTTAATTATCGCGCTCAAGTCCTAGAAATGTTTCAAGTTCTCGATCGATTAGCCTCTGATAACGTTGGGGCAGGCTTAGCACTAGTCAATCAAGCAATCGATCTGAATGGTGGACAATTGTGGCTGGAAAGTGTCGATTCGGAATGCCATTCTAAGCGTGGACTACAAGTCCGATTTAGTTGGCTTTGCAAAATGTGAGGTAATCCCCACGAATCTAACCACGATCGAAATTAACAGCGTTAAATGATCCTCCTCAAAGATATTACCCAACCAAACATCACTTTAGTATGACGGTGATCCGCACACGCAGTGTTAAAGTAGACCGATACGCAATTAATTCACCTATAAAACCTATTATAAAAGGGGGAACTCGTATATATGTTAATGCTTAATCCTAGGGTAAATGAGGCTACAATGTCAGCAAATTCGCAGCTACGGTTGCTTTTAGTTGAAGATGACGAAGTGGATGTTATGAATGTTAAGCGAGCACTTAAAAAAAACAACTTAACAATTCCAATTCATCATGTTAGCGATGGACACGAAGCACTAGAATTATTAGACTATTGGCAATCTAGCGAATTCACCCGATTTAAGAATCTTCTGATTTTATTAGATTTGAACATGCCAAAAATGAGTGGCTTAGAATTCTTGAAACTGTTACGTCAAAATCGACAATTTAGTAAAATACCTGTCATTATTTTGACAACTTCAAACCAACAAAAAGATTTAGTCGCTGCCTACGACTTAAATGTAGCAGGTTATATTGTTAAGCCAATCGAGTTTCAGGAATTTGTAGAGACAATAGATGCCTTAAGTCGTTATTGGTCTATCTGTGAAATGCCTGAATAACACCGTTCTATAATGCCTTAGAATATCCTACTAAATATCCCAAGATGTTATATCCAGAAATAACGCATGTTCTTATTGTGGATGATGATGAAGTCGATCGAATGTTGGTGAGACGGACTCTAAAACAAAATTATCCTCATGTCACTATTGTTGAAGCAGAAAGTTGCCAATCGGCATTGGCATTAATCCAGCAACAATCGTTTGACTGTGCCTTTATTGACTATAACTTGCCAGACGGAAATGGGATTGAATTAGTCAGTCAATTTCGCAGTATGGGCATCAAATTTCCATTGATTGCATTTACCGGACAAGGTGATGAGCAAGTTGCAGTGGATTTGATGAAATCAGGTGCATCAGATTATATTAAAAAAAATAATGTCAAACCCGATTTAATCCATCATATTCTTCAGCAATGTATTCGCCTGTATCAGACTGAAATTGCTGTCGATGAAGCAAAACAGCAACGTGAAGATCTCTTGGAGCAGAGAGAAGCTTTGATTTCTTATATGACCCACGACATGCAGACTCCATTAGTCGGCGCAAATCGAATGCTAGAACTCATCCAAGATGACGCATTTGGGTCTGTTTCTGATTCGGTAAAACAAAAGATAGACATCATTGTTCATAGTAATAAAGATCTATTAAGCATGGTCCGCGATTTGGTCGAGGTCTATAGCTACGATATGAATCTAAAAGAAATTAACCGAATCCCGATCGATATTCGACACCTAGCCGAAGAAGTCATTCAAGAATTGAGTCCCCTAGCGATCGGTCAAAATCTTGATCTTCAGTTAATTGTTAAGAAGGAAACGCTTAACCATCAAATTTCAATCGATCGATTAATACTTAAACGAGTGTTAGTTAATTTGGTTGGCAATAGTTTAAAATTTACAGAAACTGGACAAATACTACTAGTTATCACTGGAAGTGGCGAAAATAATGCAATGATAAAAATTGCAATTCAAGATACGGGCGTTGGAATCAGTCCTGAAGATAAAGCACATGTATTTGAAAGATTTCGCCGGGGAAATCATAAACGATCGAATAGCGGACTTGGACTTTATCTATGCCGTCAAATTGTTGAAAAACACAATGGCACTATTCATGTTGAATCTCAATTAAATAAAGGCACAACATTCACAATCCTTCTACCCATCTGACCGATCGCGCATCTACCTCAGCCAACGAGTCGAAGTGTGTGCTTTTAAAATCGAAAGTTGTAGCAAAAGACCCGATCCTCCTAAATTCCCCTTAAAAAAAGAGACTAAGATTTAAATTCTAGTTTCCCTTTTTAAAGAGATTAGGGAGATCGGAATTTTGCTGACAACGAAAGAGCTTTTCAAACACCCTTTAAGTCTTTGGAACCCAAACTGAAACCGAACCCGCATTACAACGAAAATCAGCCCAGCCTTCATCATTAGTTGTTATCACCTCATTAACCTGGTCCGTCGCATCCACATATTCCGTATTCATTTGAGCGACCTGCATCCATTTGGTCCCAGTATCACCATTACTAATCACCACACACATACCACCCGGATGCCCCTCATCTCCCGATCGCGTCCAACCGATCGTATTCTCATGATCAAAATAATCCTGCTGATCACCATAAGCAAAACTATGCCTAACGCCCAAAAATTTATCAATTAAAATGCGATGACTATCCATCCAAATTTCATACTCATTCCCATCATTCGCACGATCGGTATAGTGCGCACCATAGTAATCGGCATAAAAAATACAAGGATACCCATCACGGCGCAATAAAATCAAAGCATAGGCGATCGGCTTAAACCAACCCTCCACAACAGATTCCAACGATTGCAACGGCTGCGAATCATGATTATCAACCAAAGTAACAGCCAGCATCGGCTGGTGTAGGACTAGACTATTGTCGAAAATTTTCCGCATATCATAGCCATTACCAGACTTGCTAGCTTCCGTAAAGTTATAGTGCAATGGCGCATCAAATAACATCACATCTCCGCCCGTCACACCAATAAAATGGTCTAAGGCTTCAACATCGGCTGACCAATATTCACCCACTGCAAACAACCGCCGATCGGCCTCCCTCCGACAATGCTTCAACCACTCTGGGAAAAAACCTGCTCGAACATGTTTAACCGCATCAAATCGAAATCCATCGACCTTAGTCGTATCCACATACCAAGCCCCCCAATCATTTAATCGCTCTTGCACCTCAGGCGATTCAACATCCAAATCACACCCCATCAAATAATCAAATACGCCCTTTTCTAAATCAACCTGATCATCAAACTGTTTATCTTTGAATAAATAAACAGCATTTTCGCCGTCATTCTTCGCATTATAATCAACCGCATCAAAATGCCACCAATGCCACTCTGCATCGGAATACTTGCCATTGCGGCCTGGAAATGTAAAATGAGTCCAAACTTTGACGGGTTGCATTTCACCGATTGCTTCATGCCGATTATCAGGATTCAGTGGAATCGCTTCTGCATCCTCATCTTGATCAGCGCCCATCATATGATTAATCACCACATCCGCATAAACCTGAATCCCCGCCGCTTGAGCCGTTGCGATCGCTGCAAGATATTCATCCTTGGTGCCATACTTTGTCCGAATAGACCCCTTCTGGTCAAACTCACCAAGATCATACATATCGTATACCCCATAGCCCACATCCATTCCGCCAGCCAACCCTTTATAGGCTGGAGGAAGCCACAGGGCATTGATGCCAATGTCTGCCAGATTCTGAGCTTCTTCTTTTAGTTCATTCCACAACGTCCCATCTGGCTCATTGTACCAATGAAAAAATTGCATCATTACACCATTCAACTCAGACATGCCTTGTCTCCAAATTATTTTGTCTCCAAATCACCTGAATTTAGAGATGATTGAAATATTTTAAGCAATAAAATTTAATTTGTAATCTTTCAGATTGCACACCTGTGGGAAATCTAAAGGAATACGTCTAATAAATACTTACCTAAGCATAATATTAATACTCATCTCATCACTTTAGATAGACGGAGATAGGTATCATAATCTGTACGGTAAAACGAGTAAAGTTATTAAATTCAGGAAGAGCATGTCATGGATAATCGTACTGAGCAAAATAGTTACGACTTGCACATTACTCCAGCCGAAGTCGCAGCCCGCATGGAACGAGAAGGTACAGAGTATAAACATATTCCCGAACATGAAGTAAATCCTGACCGTAAACCACAGGCTGGTAGTAGTAGTACAGAAGGCGTGACTGTTGATGGGGAAGGCTTGCTAAATAATTACGCGATTGAGCCAGAAATATACTATGACGTTCCTGGCGATCGGACAGCAATCCTAGAAAAAGAGCATGAGATGATGGAAAAAGAACATGAGATCGCAGAAAAAGAATTGCAGCAGAGCCACGAAGAAGAAGAGTAGGAGGACTAGAAACACAGCACTATTGTCAAATATTAAATTGTCAAATACGCAATAATGACAATAGTGTCATCCTAAAACATTGAAGCGTGGAAGTGTTTCCATGTCGTGCGGCCCCCATTCCTAGAGACTGCGATCGTACCCATTTCAAGCCCGATCGCAACGGCAACTGGACCTGAGTGTGTTGCAACGACTGGAGGCGCTGAATGTCTAATGGCCAATCTGTCACCTGCAATCCCTTAATCAATCGTCCCTCACTCCAAGCCTCACTCACCACCGACCATTCCAATTGCCAACCCTGGTTGCTTTGCCGATTATTTTCCCGATTGTTGGGTAATGACTTCCAAAAGGAAACAGCATAGTCACCAGAAGTCAATTCCACCATCCGAATTAATGTCGCAATCAATGACGTATGGTAAATACGCGATAACGATCGGGCTGTTTCCATAGATGTGCCCAAGTGTTTAATATGCGATCGAAACAATGACTTCGGCATCAACAACTCCGCCGCACCCGCATCACAAAGTTTCTCCTTTCGCGCCTCGTCCCAAGTCGGCAAATTCAACTCCTGCGCCACATCTGCCTGAGCATCAAATAACAATTCCATTAGTTCATGACCCTCTGTAAATCGCTGACGGACAACAGGATCGCCCTCCCGAATCAAAATCATTCCCGTTGAACTATTGAGCAAAATCCCCTGCTGATCTTCCAACGGCACCCGCAATGGAATCGGCATTCCAAACGCTGCATAAATCTTTGTGAAATCAACTGGAGGACGACAATTTAACCTCGCAGACTCCCGTAAAAAATCAACATAATGGAATACATCCGCTTCCGTTTGTAATGATCCATAGCGATTTAGAAACGCATATCCTGGATGCTGATAGTCACAAGGTAAGGGGGACGTATGGGGCAAAATATGGGGCACTGATTGACGAAAAGATTTGCCCACAAATACACCTCAGAATCGAATGATAAATATGATTTTTTAAAGGCCAAAACTCGCAACCTGCAGTACTTCTATCATAAACTTAATACCCTCAAATCTCCCTTTAAATCTCCTACTTCCGCTATAGTAAAACATAGTCTGTTGAATATGATTAGACTCTATCTCAATGTCTACTTGAATGCCCACCATTGACAGTATTGTCAGCCCCCTTTTGGATGAATCTTTTTAAAACAACGATCGCCCTTTCTCTCAGCCTCTGTTTAATCCTAAGTTCCTCCGCCTGGGCCGCAGAATCTACAATCACCACAGCCCACGGCACCCCATTGGATCGAACCCTCGTAATCAATAGACTCATCGACCAAAACATCATCTACCTAGGCGAAACTCACGACAGCAGCGCCGATCATCAAATCCAATTGGAAATACTACAAGAACTCCATAAGCGTCGGCCTAACTTATCAATCGCCCTCGAACAATTCCAGCGCCCCTATCAACGTGTTCTTGATGACTACCAACAAGGCAAACTCACCGAAGCCCAACTCGTCACAAACAGCGAATATGAAACCCGCTGGGGATTTCCTTGGTCCCTATATGAACCCTTGCTCCAATTTGCAAAAACCAATAATCTCCCCTTAATCGCGCTCAATACTCCCACCGAAGTAACTCGCAAAGTTGGCCGTCAAGGATTAGAGAGTTTGACCTTCGCCGATCGTCGCTTCATTCCCGCGCCTTCCACTATTCAAGTTGGACCCGAAGCCTACCGCGATCGGATTCAAAAAATCTACACCGAAATGCACCCATCCAAAAGCACCACTCCAAATGGCACCCATTTAAACAAGAGCCAACGCTTTACCCGATTTTTTGAAGCGCAAGTATTATGGGACGAAACCATGGCCGAGCGCATTGCCCAAGCCGTTCAGCAAAATCCCGATCGCCTGATCGTTGTTCTCGTCGGTCAAGGTCATCTGTTTTACCACGATGGCATCCCCAATCGAGTTACACGACGTTTGAAAAACAAATCGATTAAACAAACGACCATTCTGCTAAATCCCGATCTCAATGGACCACCGCTTGAACCTACTACCAAGCAACCGATCGGAGATATTCTCTGGAACGCCAAACTCTAAATTCTATGAGCTAGACACTATGGACTAAACATTATGAACTAAACACTACGAGCTTTAGGCGGAAACAAATAAATCGCCCCAGACACCCAAGTCATTACCACCGAAACCCAAAATATCACAATCCCAAAACGAGGATTCGGCAATGGCGCTATTAAAAGAGCGATCGCCAAAATCTGTACAACCGTCTTTACCTTTCCAGCCAAATTCGCACCCGGCACAGCACCAGTCTGCATTGAGGGACTTACCCGCCAGCCTGCTATAGTCAATTCCCGCGCCAAAATCAAAAACACGCCCCAAGCCGGAATCTGGCCCAACTCCACCAACGATATTAACGGAGCCAACACCAGCAACTTATCCACCAACGGATCCAAAAACTTGCCCAACTCCGTCACCTGATTTAATCGCCGCGCCAAATAACCATCCAGCCAATCCGTCCCTGCCACCACCAAAAAAACACCCACCAAAATCCATCGAGTTTGTATGCTTAGTGGCTCTGTGTTTGATGTCTGTAATCCATAAAGTAAAATAGGCACACCCAATAGACGAGAAATCGTAATCCACGTCGGCAGATTAATTTTGGAGAAATTCATAACTATATCTAAGGTCAGGATATTAGGGACGATCGCCTCTATCCTCTCAACAATCTGTCCCAATAATCTATATCAGTGCGCAAAAAACGTAAAAAAAGGTCTCCCGAACTCATCAGGAAACCTTTTATCTTTATACAGTCATTAAACTCAGTTTACACACCAAAACTCAGTCACTTTCGTTAGTCACATAGCCATTAACCTAACAAGCACCTTTCTTATTGAAAACAACCCAAACTGTTTTAAAGATGAGCTGCAAATCATAAAGAACAGACCATTTTGCTTGGTAGTCTAGGTCCATTTTTACAATGTCTTCAAAATCAGTCACCGAAGAACGACCATTGGCTTGCCATTCACCCGTGATTCCAGGCTTCACTGTCAAACGTTCCCAGTGACTACGATCGTACTTTGCAACTTCATCTAAGCTTGGTGGACGCGTGCCTACTAAACTCATATCCCCCATCAGCACATTCCAGAATTGAGGAAACTCATCTAGGCTAGTTTTACGAAGGAACTTGCCGACCCGAGTAATACGAGGATCATCCTTAATTTTGAAGATATGACCAGATGCTTGATTTTGATCCTGTAAAGACTTTTTCAGACCATCAGCATTCTGAACCATAGACCGAAATTTCCAAATGCGGAAGGTCCGACCTCGGACACCGCAACGAATCTGGCTGTAGAGAACAGGGCCAGGATTATCAAGCTGAACCGCGATCGCCAATGGTACAAACAAAGCCGACGTAACTGCCAACCCCACCAATGCCCCTACAACATCAACAGCCCGCTTGAGCTTGCTGTTTACCGATACGTGACGTGAATAAGCTTGAGCGTCGGCGATATTTGGGATGGTATTCAGACTTAGCGGAGTAGAAACCATATCATTAGCGCTTGGGATAGTACTCCATTCTTCAAGCGATCGAAGAATAGAATGATTGGGTGGCTTGAGAGATTGCTTGGAAAGACTAATAGTCATAGGTGGGTGCAGAGGTGAGGTGTGTTCAGATTGACTTATGGACTAATCCTAAGCGCCCTCCCCCTAGTACCCAAGTCTAAATCCGTGTTTTCGCGTAATCTTTAGATGTACTCGGGCTTTTATGAAGTTCATGTGGATTTCCCTCCTTCTAGACCACCTTTTTTAAAGACTTTTGAAACTGATCGGCCAGTAAAAGATAGCCTTTCTTCTTAGGCTAGATATTGTCTGCTTACTGAAAATATCTAGAAACAAAAAATCCACCAAATCTTTTATAATCTGGCAGAAATCCAGGCTTGATGAAACTTAGGAGGCTTTTGGATATTGGATTAAAGCGAAGGTACGTCGGCAAAAAGCTGATCGATTTCAGTCAGTGTTATGTCGTCTGAAGCGGGATCTAGTGAGATTTGCTCAAAGAATCCAAAAAGTGTATCCAGAGTGACCTTTCCAGCTCTGTTCGGCTCATTTTGAGGGAGTTGAGAGGGATTAAGTGGCTCATCTGACGAGTCCATGGTTCCGTAAGCTTGCTGAGGCCTAATCTCAGGACTTGACATTAAGTCAGCAGGATCGAGTTCCTCTGTATGAATTCGAGGAGACAAGGAACGATCGGAACTTGAGTCTGCGCCAAACGCTTTAGAATCAGCTTTAAAATCAGCAAAGAAGGTGTCGATCGACTCAGGAGCCTCTCTTATCGGAGGCGGGGCAACCGTCGGGCGACTCGAAGATACCTTTATGTCCCTATCTATGGGGCTATCTGTGCGGATATTTATCTGATAAAGGTCATCTAACTGATGAATAGTATTCGACGATAGGTCTGTGGGCCAATCTTGATTCTGATTAGCACTGGAAACTGCATTTAGCTCATTTACTGCATTTAGCTCATTTAATGAGGGTGAATCGGTGAGGGAAGATTTCGATCGATCGTCAGTGGTGGCAGCCATCATTTCGCGACCGACTTGTTGCGCTAAACGATTGACTAGAGTCGAGAATAGGACTTCACCTTGATAACCCAGATGATGCATCCGATCGAGTCCGGTATGCAGGGTTGTCTGGTAAACCTCAACATTTTTTTGCATCGACCCGAAGGCTAATTGCAAACTACTATCCATGCTGGTCAGCAGAAAATCTGTACGATCACGGATGGCTTGAAGACGGGCTAGTTCGGTCTCGTCCATAGCAGCCAATTGAATAGCCGGATAGGGCTGAACAGGCAAATTTGTGGCTAAAGTTTGACGGTAAGTATTGCACTCAGATTGAAGCTGAGCCTTTTGAAGCATAAGAGCTTGAATTTCCTCTTGAAGTACGGCACGATGATTTCCCAAAACCTCGACATCCGATCGTAAAGGCTGCATGACATCTTGTCGAAGCTGTTGCAGTTCGGTGGCCATCTGAGTTGAATTTGGTGATAGCGGGGCGGCGGCTTGATTAACCGACTGGGGACGCTGTTGCATCACTAAGAAGTTGCGGCATCGTTCAAGAAGCTGACGATGAATTGCATAACGGCTAAAAATTGTCCAAAATTGACGACTTCGCGTCTGACGTAGAACACGATCGATTTCGCTGATCATGGATTGAATATGATCGGTTTGGTAACTCACGATTCTGTCCTGAAGTATCGGGGGATCTGATGCAACATCACTATCGTGCCCTTATATTGAGACAAAATCGAGATATGAACTATTATTTTATTGGAAATAATTAATTTGCAGTATAACGAACAATATGTGAGTGCTTTATTATGAGTGCTTTATTATGAATGCTTTCGTCATGATCTTTTGGAAATTTTCTTGAACTAAAGCGGGCATCAGGAGCTATACAATTTCAGTTGACTATTGGTGGTCTGGATGGACGATTTTTATTCGCGCGATGAACAGGCAGAGCAAGCCATTCGAGTATCTCCTTTTTTTGAGGGGCTGCCCATTGAAGCGGTCGATCAGGCGATCGCCCACATTGTGATGCGGAGTCATGCCGCAAACCAGGTAATTCTGCTAGAAAATGACTGGGGAAACTCGGTATATTTTATTTTGAATGGCTGGGTGAAGATTCGGACCTATAACGTTGATGGAAAGGAGGTGACGCTCAATATCGTGGGTAAGGGCGAATTGTTTGGCGAGATGGCTGCCCTAGATGAAGCACCGCGATCGACGGATGTGATTACCTTGACTCCGACGTTGATTTGCAATGTGCCGTCGCAAGATTTCGTTCAGCTCCTGACAACAGAACCCCAATCGGGCATTCGGCTGGCGAAGCAAATGGCGCGACGACTACGGCAGGTGAACCGGAGATTGCGGTTGCGCGAGTCGGATAGTGTGGCTCGGGTGGCGGATGTGATTTTATTTTTGGCCGATGGACAAGGGATTAAGGTTGAAGGCGGCATTGAGGTGCCTAATTTACCCCATCGAGAGTTAAGTAGTTTGAGCGGGTTGGCACGGGAAACGGTAACGAGGGTGTTAAGTAAGTTAGAAAAAAAAGAATTGATTATTCGCGATCGGGATTTGATTCGGATTCCTGATTTGGAAGCGTTGGAAAAATTGATGTTGTAATAGTCCAAGAACTAAGTAATACCCAAAACCTAATGCTTTTGATTGCTGGACTTTTAGCCTTTTATTTAGCCTGGAATTTAGGCGCAAATGATGTTGCTAATTCTATGGCGACTTCTGTTGGATCTAAGGCTGTGAGCATGGGCCAAGCATTAACAATAGCGGCTATTTTAGAATTTTCTGGTGCTGTATTGTTTGGCCAAACGGTATCTCAAAAACTCGCAACAGGCGTGATTGACGTGAATCAATTTGCGGCTATGCCGGATCGGTTTGTCTTAGGAATGTTGGCGGTATTGTTGGCCTCGGGATTATGGATGAATCTTGCAACCTGGTTTGGTTTACCTGCGTCGTCCTCTCATGCTGTGGTGGGTGCGATCGCTGGATTTGGGCTGGTGAGTTTGGGGGTTGGAGCGGTGCAATGGTCGAGTTTGGGCTGGATTTCACTAGCGTGGATTTTGACCCCGTTGCTGAGTGGGGCGATCGCGGCATTCTTATATTTCTTGGTTCTTAAACTACCGGACACGATTCCCTTCAATCAATTACAAGTCTTGAGTGCTTGTGGAGTGGCGTTTGCTCATGGATCGAATGATGTGGGCAATGCGATCGCGCCCTTTGCGGCTATTTTGGCGGTGATTAAAACAGGCGAAATTCCGATTAGTAACTTGCCGATTCCGCTGTGGGTGCTGGCGATCGGTGGATTGGGCCTTGTAGGTGGATTAGCGGTGTGGGGAAAAAAAGTGATTGTAACAGTGGGGGAGGGATTAATTGCGCTAGAACCGAAAGGGGGATTTTGTGCGGAGTTATCCACGGCCATTGCTGTTTTGTTCGCAACATTTGGGGGATTACCTGTCTCAACATCTCATGCGTTAGTCGGGGCTGTGGTTGGGATTGGGCTGGTGCAGGGCGAGGTTAAGTGGGAAAAGGTAAACGCTATTGGTCTTACTTGGCTGCTGACCATTCCGATAACGATCGGGCTTTCGGCGGGGTTGAATTGGATCATCTTGCACTGGGCGCGATAGCATAGAGACGGTTAAAAGTCGCTATTGGTGTCGGAGATCCCTGATTTATGCATCTTGTCGCAGGAACACCCTTAAAAAATGGTCAGTACATTCTGAACCATATCCTCGATCAACAGGGCATTGGCTGGACCTATCGCGCCACTCAAATGGATGATAATCAAACCGTATTGATTAAAACACTGAACCCCACGCTACGATCGCATCCGCAGTTTGGTCAGATTTGTCAAGATTTTATAGCGCGTTCCCATGATTTAGCCGATCTGCGGCACTCCTCATTGGTGAAAGTATTTGATATTTTTCAAGATCAAGATATGCCCTTTGTGGTGATGGAATATCTGCAAGGTATTTCCCTAAACGACTGGATGAACGATCGGCCCCGCAGTGAGACTGAGGTGATTCAATTCCTCAGGCAAATGACTCAAGTGCTGAATTATCTACAGCAGTACAATTATTATCATGGCAATCTGAAACCCGGCAATATTATTTTTCGCAATCACCCTGAATCCAAGTCTGAATCCAAGTCTGAATCCAAATCCACGCCTTCGACGCTGGTGTTAGTCGGGTTTGCGCCTAGCTTTGTACTGTGTGAGATGATCGCCAAACGTAACCCCTATAGCGCTCCTGAACTCCGAACTGGAATGGTCAGCGACCAGTCCGATCTTTACAGTCTTTCAGGGCTTTTGTACTATTGTCTGACGCAGCATCCGCCATTAGACGGGGAATCCGAATCCGATCGGTTGCCGCTGTTATCACTATTAAAACCGGGTGCCCAACGGTTATTACGATCGGCAACTCACCTCAACCCAACCGATCGGCCCACAAGCCCGGATCTATGGCTCGCACAACTGAGCAAATCTCAGACTGCTGTGCCCAAGAGTTCTCCGGTGACCCAAATTCAAGCAATGATCGTACCCCCATTCCTACGATCGCCGTCCGCTATGCCCGCCAGCACCCAAATCCAACAAGCTCAAACCTCGATTCAATCGCCAATTCAGAACACCGCAATCCAGACAAATCAGAACACTGTAATCCAGACAAATCAGGAGTCGCCTCGACTTGTTCCCCGCGATCGCCCTGGAGCCGCGCTTCCCGAAAATCTGCCGCGTTACCGAACAATGCCCTTAATGCCACTCAATACATCCAATTTAGATCAGGATTTTGCGGAGTCTATGACATCGGGTCAGGCCTCAATGAAACGATTGCCGTTGTCAGAACAATCCTACGCTCGAGCTAAATACATCAAACCGGGAAGTTCACTATTTTTACCCAAATTACGGACGGTTCAAATTATTGGGGCGATCGGAGCCATATTAGGGTTAATCTTCGGCTTAGTCCTAAGATTTCAAGCCTCCCAGCGACCTGGCGCAAGTTTCTTTCACACTGGGCAATCCTTTCCTCCACGGGAATGGAAGGGTACGACTTCGCCAAATGAAACCAACAATAATGTTTTTGTAGAACCGGGTAACGCACCGATCTCTCCTGAATGGGCTGCACCTCAGACTGCACCGGGCAATCCTCCTGTCGAACCTACTTTCAAACCTGCGGCTAAATTTCCAACTCGTGCCGAACCCTTTAGCAAGGACGACGCGATCGTCCCTGCCAATAAACGCCCAAAATCACCTTAATGTCCTGAAATCTCCAATACTCGTTTGTAAAATGTTACACAAGTTATACTAATTACAAATCTATCCAATACCCGGACAGCCAACGCCGCCATGACAACTTCTTGGAACAAAACATTGATTTTCGGACGCGTCGCTGCTGAAATCTTGACAGAAAAAGCCAACCAAGCCGCTACAGAACTACTGAGTGAACTGGGTAAGCTAGATGCAGAGCGCCGTGAGGCAATGCGGGAGTTCATTGATGAGGTGAATATCCGGGCCAATACAGTTCAATCCAATACGGTTCAATCCAACACTACTCAGTCCGACGTTGCTCAGTCCAATACTGCTCAGAGCCGCAATAGTCCAAGCGAATCTGATCTCCAAGCCACGATCGATGACCTTCGGGCCGAAATCGCCGCCACTCGCAATGAACTTCAGCGTTATCGCAATGCTCAGCCTTAGTTTCTCGATTCCTCCACGTTTTTTTGATGCCCCCATGGTCCATTCCACATCCGATGATCGGTCCTATCGCTGGAACCGAGAAAATTACTCAAAACAACGACGGTTCGTGGACATCTGGTCATTTGTACTGCGATTGTCGTTTGAACGATGGCGCTTTAACAAAGCTTGGAGCTACCCCAGTGGCATCACTGATGAGGCCAAGGCTAGCCGTCGTCGCAAGATTGCTGTGGATGTCCGGGAAACTCTTTTAGAGCTAGGCCCAACCTTCATTAAAGTCGGTCAGTTATTTTCGACCCGAGCGGATCTGTTCCCCTCAGAATTCGTTGATGAACTATCGAAACTTCAAGACCAAGTTCCGGCCTTCAGTTATGACCAAGTGGTCCCTATAGTTGAAGCGGATTTAGGCAAACCTATCGACGTTTTATATCGTCATTTTGACCCCATACCGTTGGCTGCTGCCAGTTTGGGACAAGTTCACCGCGCTCAGTTGGTAACGGGCGAAGAAGTGGTGGTGAAGGTTCAGCGTCCGGGATTGAAGAAGCTATTTACGATCGATTTAGAAATTCTGAAGGGCATTACTCGTTATTTTCAAAATCATCCCGACTGGGGCCAAGGCCGCGACTGGATGGGCATTTATGATGAATGCTGCAAGATTTTGTGGGAAGAAATTGATTATCTGAATGAAGGCCGTAACGCGGATCTATTTCGTCGTAACTTTCGTGATGAATCCTGGGTCAAGGTGCCTCGGGTCTATTGGCGCTATGCATCCCCTCGGACCTTAACGCTAGAATATCTTCCCGGTATTAAAATCAGCCATTATGAGGCGATCGAAGCGGCAGGGCTGGATCGCAAAAACATCGCTAAACTCAGTGCGCAAGCCTATCTTCAACAGATTTTAGAGGGTGGGTTTTTCCATGCCGACCCCCATCCCGGCAACTTGGCCGTTAGTCCTGAAGGCGGGCTAATTTTCTATGACTTTGGCATGATGGGTCAGGTGAAAAGCTTGACCCGTGAAAAGTTGATGGGGACGTTCTTCGGTATTGCTCAAAAAGATGCCGATCGGGTAATTAAGTCCCTAGTCGAATTAGGCGCGTTGACCCCAACCTCGGATCTCGGTGCAGTGCGGCGATCGGTGCAGTTCATGCTCGACAACTTCATGGACAAACCCTTTGAATCACAGTCGATCGGAGCCATTAGTGACGATTTGTACGAGATTGCTTATGGTCAGCCGTTTCGATTCCCGGCTACGTTTACCTTCGTTATGCGCGCATTTTCGACCTTGGAAGGGGTTGGACGCGGACTTGATCCAGACTTTAACTTTATGGAGGTCGCAAAGCCTTTTGCGATGAAGCTCATGTCAAATGAAAATCCATCTGGAAATTCGGGCAGTCTATTCGATGAACTTAGTCGTCAAGCCATGCAGGTTAGTAATTCGGCCTTTGGGTTGCCCCGTCGGGTTGAAGATACGCTGGATAAACTTGAACGAGGAGATATAAAAGTTCGGGTCCAGTCCAGTGAAACTGATCGGCTACTGCGTAAGCTCAGTGGCGTTAATCTCGGTATCAATTACACGTTGCTAGTCTGTACATTTACCTTATCTGCGACTATTTTGCTGGTTAATCAGTTGTATTGGGTTGCGATCGTTGTTTCACTGCTAGCGCTTTCTTCGGCTATTATTCTATTTCGTCAACTGATTAAGGTCGATCGGCTCGATCGGTTGCCGTAAGTCTGCCGTAACTTCAAGCTCTTACGCCTTTTTGACTTTTACAGGTTCGCTCCCTCCATGAAACATTTCTACGCTGGTACAACTGATCCCGGCTTGGTTCGATCGGTTAACCAAGATGCCTACTACATCGACCCCGTTGGCCGATTTTTTATGGTGGCAGACGGAATGGGCGGGCACGCGGGTGGACAGGAGGCTAGTCGGTTGGCAATAGAGGCAATGTATGCCCATTTTGAGCGATTTTGGGAGGCGGAGGATAGTTCCCATGATTTGCTAGAGCAGTCTTTTCTCAAGGCAAATCAGGCGATTGTTCAAGATCAAAAAGCACATCCAGAACGTCAAGATATGGGAACAACGGCGGTTGCAATGTTACTTCGTCAAGATCAAGTTTGGTGCGCCCATGTTGGGGATTCACGATTATATCGTTTACGAGGCGCTAAGCTCGATCGGTTGACCCAAGATCACACTTGGATTGCACGGGCGGTTGAAGCGGGGGCATTGACTCCAGATCAAGCTCGTGTTCATCCAATGCGACATGTGTTAGCCCAATGTTTAGGGCGTGAGGAAGGGTGTGAAATTGAAATTCAGCACGTTGAAGGACGGGGCGGCGACAGATTTATGTTGTGCAGTGATGGACTGACTGAAGAATTAACGGATCTCCTGATTGCAAACCATCTTAAATCCATTCGATCTTGTGATATGGCTGCATCGTCGTTAGTGCATTCTGCCAAAGAACATGGTGGACGAGATAATATTACTGTCATCATCGTAGCTATTGATCCAAGTGC
>JANXNM010000276.1 GCA_025354065.1 Synechococcales cyanobacterium 340R_concoct_173_sub
TTACTTATGGTAAGTAAATGCAATCTAAAATCCCTTGTTCGTTAGAGCCGTTTTTTCTCAGCTTACAGCTCTTTTTTAGGTTAAATATGACTTCTAAATGCATTTAAATTCACAGTGTAAAATGTAGTAACGTAGCTACTACATACACTTAATTTCACGCAAATTTTATATACATCGCCATTAAAATACAGCGTTTAGTTTATTCGATCGTTTAACGAATTTATAATTTCTTCATATCTAGGTATTCTAAAAATTATTTTCTGACTTTAAGTCATTGTTCCCAAGTTATTATTTTTAACGGAATTGTACTTTGTGTTTCTTACAGTTTTAATATAATTTTCAAGAATAATTTGCAATCTTTCTTAATAAAAAGGATGAGGATTGCAAAATTTGCTAACCTCACCCATAAATTTTTCGCGTTCACTCTTGAATAAGACCGTTATAAACAATCTTATAGAATGTTGTTTTAAGTTTACATGTGTTTACATAAAATGGGAAGAGGTTGCGGGTTGTAAGGGCAGAATTGGCAAGCATGTTCGGCAACTTTATCGCTTCGGTCTTCGTCATTAAATCTTCGTCATTAAACATGCTATGGCATATTAGAGATTTGAGCTGTTATCTTTACTCTATCTTATCTGAAATCCTGTATTGTGTTGGCGAGAGAGACTGGGAGTCCTGTTTTATGAGTCGGATGAATGCAGCTTGGTCGAATTCAGAGCGGTGGACAGAGGCGGTCCCTGAGGTTTTCAAGCAGCCGATGACGATCGCGTTTGGGGGTGCAATTTTGGCCCATGCAATTTTTTTCTTAGGGCTACCTATTGTTGCAGGTAAAGATAATCAGCCAAGCATTGCAGACACGCCTCTAGTTCAGCTAAGCCCCCAAGAGCTGTCTCTAGTTCCGCCTGATGTGACCCAATCTAAATTTCCTGCTGGGACGCTTTTACCGACTACCACTGGCTTGCTTACGCCATCCACTCTTTCGCCATCCACTCTTTCACCATCCTTGCCACCCCTTGATTCTGGAACTACATTTACACCTGGGATTAATTTTGGTTTGTCGAGTGGCTCGTCATCTTCTAGAAGTATCGACTCGGATAGTGGTTCGTCTACCAGCAGTGGAACTATTTTGTCGTTAGAAGCTGAAAGAAAGAAATTAGAACTAGAGGTTGCTAGGAAAGCGTCCGCTAAACAAGCAGAGGATCAGAAACTTGCAGATAATGTAAGGTCGAATAAACCTATTGGAGATCTGCCTTCGACAGATCCAATGCCTCCGAGTAGAGAGGCCGGGAAACCCCTGTCACCCTCCTACACTCCAGCTACGCCACTTCCATCCGCCACGCCACGCCCGAGTAATCAAGAAATAATTGCCGCCAACCCCAGAAACTATGACCTTGACCCGAAGCAAACAGGCCCAACGATCGGATTTAGCCTACAGCAAGTGATCGGTAATTGGCAGACTAAGCCCGATTCAAAAGAAAGAGAAATTTACAGTAGTTTGCAAAAACCGCCTGAACAATTTCAAGTTGATACTCAGACTAAAACACTCCCTTATCCTGTGCAGGTCAATAAACAACTGGTTGCTGTGATTCCTGATTACGCTCAGAAAGTAAAGGAAGGAAAAGAGACTAATGGCAAAGCGATCGTAGGTATTGCACTAGATGTCCAAGGAAAATTTGTATCTGAGCCAAGTATTATTCAAAGCACTGGCTATCCTGTTTTAGATGCCTATGCGATCGAATATGTCAGATCTCGAATGTTTCCAGTTACAGGTCGTAGTGGACTCTACATTATGGTGATTCCGATCGACCCACCTGTAAGCAAACCCGTCTCATAGAGTATGATTCGTCCCTTGTTTTGCAAAATCATTTGACAACAACGATCGTGACTGAATTTCGCCCCTCATCTCCTATTAATCGTGCCCGTGCGAGTCTGCGCCAAACGGTGGTGAGCTACTCGCAACATTTACGATCGGCTAAAAAGCGAATGCCTAATCCACGGCTCGAAACACAACTCGAAGCTGAACTTGCCAAACTGAATACAACACTCACCAAGATCGATCGTAACGTTGTTCGACTGGCTGTGTTTGGGTTGGTGAGTCGGGGGAAATCAGCGGTGATTAATGCGCTGTTGGGTGAAGATTTATTGGAGACCGGGCCAATTAATGGTGTTACTCAAACGCCTCAGGTCATTCAATGGCAGCCCGGTGGACTATTGACCGAGAGTGCGATCGCAACCACCAACGTCGCCACGGCGCAAATTGAATTAATAGATACGCCGGGGCTAGATGAAATTGATGGGCAAGCGCGGGCTGAAATGGCGCAAGATGTGGCGCAGCAGGCTGATTTGATCTTGTTTGTTGTGTCGGGTGATTTAACTCGGACTGAATTTAAGGCATTGTGTGACTTGCGATCGGCTCAGAAACCTCTGATTTTAGTTTTTAACAAAATTGACTTATATCCCGATCGGCAGCGCAATGAAATCTATGAAAGTTTGGCTAGTTTAGAGAGTTTTATTGGGGAAGGCAATTCGCTGCGACAAATGTTGTCACGGGATGAGATTGTGTTGATTGCGGCTAATCCTGCTCCTATGAAGGTCAGAATTGAGCAGCCTGATGGTTCCATTCGTTTTGAATGGGAAAAATTTCCGCCGCAGATTGGGGAATTGAAAGCGAAGATTTTGGCGATTTTAAACCAAGAAGGACAATCACTTTTAGCATTAAATGCCCTAACCCAAGCCCGATCGGCAGAAGAACGAATGGTGGAGACTATTGTGACGGCCCGCGAGACCGAAGCCGAAGCCTTAATTTGGAAATTTGTGCGATATAAATCAATAGCCGTCGCCGCCAATCCAATTCCAGGACTTGATTGGATCGGTGGAACTGTGAGTGATTTACTCATGATTCGGGCTTTAGCGGAATTGTATGGCTTTCCGTTGACGCGTTATGAAGCGGGCCGGGTGTTGACGGCGATCGTGGGTAGTTCGTTGGGGATGCTAGTCGGAGAAGTCTGTAGCAGCATTGTGTTAAGTGCAGGGAAAGTAGTCAGCGCTGTGTCGAGTGAGATGCCGATCGGAAGTTATGCGGGTGTTGCGGCGGTACAAGCTGGAGTGGCCGGGTATGGCGCTTATGCAGTGGGTAGGGCTGCCCAAGTGTATTTAGAGCGGGGCTGTACTTGGGGCGATCAGGGTGCAAACACGGTAATTCAAGATGTTTTAAGTCAAATTGAACCCAATACTATTCTGTGGAGAATTCGTAGTGAACTATTTTAATTCATTTAAAAAATCAATAAGGATTCAAAAATCATCAACAACAGGTAAATAATAAAAATAAGAGCCAAAATCAGGCGAGTGACTTTAGCTCTTTAGGTTTTAAACCAACTCAACGGATTATTGGTGACGCATTTAGTAAGGGATCCGTTAGCTGCGGAACATGCTACTTACAGAACAGTCCTCATGCACCCGTGAAATCGTCTCACCGATTAATCCGGCTACAGACAAAATTCGTAATTGAGGGAATCGGTTTTCCGGCTCGATCGGAATTGTATTGGTCACAATTACCTCCTCAAGGCAACCATTAGACAGACGTTCGATCGCAGGCGGCGAAAACACTGCATGGGTCGCGCAAGCATACACTTGACGAGCGCCCTGTTCTCGTAATACCCGTGCGCCTTCAGTAATGGTTCCCGCTGTATCGATCATGTCATCGACCAACACCGCTGTTTTGCCTGCGACATCACCCACCACATTCATCACTTCTGCGACATTGTGGGCTTGACGACGCTTGTCAATAATTGCTAGGGGCGCGTCTCCAAGACGGCTGGCAAATGCACGAGCACGGGCAACACCCCCGACATCGGGCGAAACCACAACGAGATCTTCTAGATTTTTACTCTTGATATATTCGACAATCGTGGGCGATCCATAGACATGATCTACCGGGATGTCAAAATATCCTTGAATTTGAGAAGAATGCAAGTCCATGGCGATGATCCGATTCGCCCCGGCTTTTGTCAAAAGATTTGCGGCGAGTTTAGCGGTGATAGATTCACGTCCGGCGGTCTTACGATCGGCACGAGCATAACCGTAGTAGGGCAACACTGCCGTAATCTGTCTTGCTGATGCTCGTTTGCAAGCATCAATCATAATCATCAACTCCATTAGATGATCATTTACCGGACGACAAGTCGGCTGCATGATGTAGACATCACACCCACGAATAGATTCTAAAATCTGAACATAAATCTCACCATCAGCAAAACTCTTCCGAATCATAGGAGTGAGTTCGATACCTAGATAACGAGCCACCTCATTGGCCAACATGGGATTCGAGGTTCCAGACAAAAGGCAGAGACGGTTGTTGTCAGATGACATTATCGGAACGGTCGGGAAAGTCAAAGTTGCAGAACGAATCACATCAAGCCCTCAAACGCTTTGAACACAAAGTTAGCATCGGGATTTAGGGACTCCCAGATGATGAAATAAACACATGAAAAACTAAGTCCTAAAAGATGTAAAAACAGATCTAAAGGAAATTGATTTTAGCGCGAAATCGTCAGCGCAAAATTACAACCGGATAAAATTAAGATATTCACGTCTAGCGATCGAGCCTTCGATATATTACTAGAGTCCCGCTAAATCTTGCCGTACAAAATTTTTGAATCAGAGTTAAATGTAGATTCCTAAAAATCAACCGCTTGACTTATTTCATAGACTTAGCTTACCCATGGACAGATGATAATGGCCTAGAGTCTTAAATGACCTAGAGACCGATAAGATGCTGGTGAGATTGTTCGTGAACCCAGGAAAATGAAATCATGACCTTAATCGATCGTATTACCGAAAATATTAAAACAGCCATGAAAGCCAAGGATAAAATCCGGCTAGAAACATTTCGTAGCATTAAAAAAGTGCTGATCGAAAAAGAAGTTAGCGTGCGTCCCAGTGGTCAAACTGAACTGACTCCTGAGCAAGAAATGGATGCACTGGTGGCGATCTCAAAACAGCGCCGGGATTCAATAGAGCAATACACCAAAGGTAACCGTCCAGATTTAGCCGAGATTGAAGCCTTAGAACTGGCCATCATTGAAGAATTTTTGCCGTCTCAGCTTTCGGATGATGAAATCGCTGCGGCGATCGATGCCATTATTGCCAAAGTGGGAGCGACTAGCGCCAAGGATCTGGGCAAAGTGATGGGGCCAGCCATGCAGCAGCTCAAGGGAAAAGCTGACGGTAAAAAGGTTCAGGATGCCGTGAAGTCGAGGCTCAGCTAAGACCATATTTGCTGAATTCGATCGTTCATGAGTGCGGACTCGTAAATTTAGGATCCCGCCGCACTCACAAAATCCGTTCGAAACCTAGTGCAAAGCAGTAAACTTGGATAGATTTTAAAAGTCCCCTCGTATCTATGCAACCACCGATTCCGACTGGCACTGTCCTACAAAACCGCTATCGCTTAATCAATCTGCTCGGTCAGGGCGGCTTTGGTCGTACTTATCTGGTGGAAGATCAGGGCCGCTTTAATGAATTATGTGCTCTCAAAGAGCTTACACCACAGCAAACAGGGTATGCCCTAGGCAAATCAAAAGAACTTTTCCAGCGCGAGGCTCAGATTCTTTATCAAATTGAACATCCCCAGATTCCGAAGTTTCGGGCGATGTTTGAGGAAGATCAGCGATTGTTTTTAGCTCAAGATTTTGTTGAAGGTAAGACTTACCGCGAGATTTTGGACGATCGTAAGAGTCGAGGATTTGTTTTCTCAGAACAGGAAGTTGTGCAATTAATGCAGCAAGTCCTTCCAGTACTGTCGTATCTTCATGGAAAAGGAATTATTCACCGCGATATTGCGCCGGACAATATGATTCTGCGCGATGCAGATAAACTCCCGGTCCTTATTGATTTTGGTGTTGTCAAGGAAATAGCAACTCGTATTCAGCAAAGCGGCACAGCCCACCCTGCAACGACGGTCGGTAAGCTAGGCTATGCGCCTATTGAACAAATGCAAACGGGCAATGCCTATCCCAATAGTGACCTTTATGCCTTGGCCGTGTCGGCAATTGTGCTGTTGACTGGACGCGAACCCCAAGAAGTCTTAGATGACAACACGATGACCTGGACTTGGCAGCGTTGGTGTCAGGTGTCGCCGGGATTTGCCCAAGTGATTAACCGAATGCTCAGCATTACGCCAAATCAGCGCTATGTCTCAGCGACCGCCGTAGAGCAAGCCTTGGCTGGTCGTTCCAGTGTAAGTGTCCAGCAAACGATCGCGCCGAATGAATCACCCAATTCACGGTCTCGACCTGTGATCCCGTCATCTATGGCAACTATTGCGGTGATCCACGACAATGATGAGAGCTTAGAGCCTCGGCCTGGGAAACGATCGCCCAATGCTATTCCTGAACGCACAACGCTATGGGACGATCCCTGGGCGATTGCATTAATCGGCATCGGGTTGGCGACGTTGGCTGGGATCGGAATTTGGGCCTTGGGTCGTCCATCTAAACCTGAAATCATCGCGTCACCTGAAGTCACCGTTGCCCCGATCGCGACTCCCACTCCTACCATTAAACCCACTCCTAAACCCAGCGTCAAACCCTCTGAAATTAGCGAGAGCCTAGACATCACACCAGGCAAACCCACTAGCCGCAGTGGAAAATTGACCGCGAATCAAACCCTGACCCTCAACTTTGCGGCCAAACAAGGTCAAACCTTAGATGCGGCCATTAGTGGTGAAGGCGTGCTGATGACCTTAACTCGTCCTGATGGGCAACTATTGGGCGATCGGGCAAAGCGAGTTCCAAGTTGGATGGGTGAACTGCCATTGACTGGTGATTATAGTGTTCAGCTTAAAACCGTTAGAGATGTCGAAAAATCGGATTACAAAATTGATTTAAAACTCACCGATCCGGTTAAACCAACCCCGACCCCAACCCCAACCCCAACTCCGACTCCTCTCACACCAATACCAAATCCGGGAAATCCAGAGCGTGTTTTATTCCTCCCCAGTACAACGACAAGCGTGATCTCAGGTAGCGCTAATGGCCAACAAATCAAACGCTATATTATCGAAGCGAAAGCCGGACAGTCAATGGAAATCACGCTTCAGGGTGCGAAATTTAATATTATCGGTCCATCCGGCAATCCCGTTCCTGACGCAAGCAATCGATCGGCGTGGCGTGGATTCCAGTTGCCAGTTGGCGACTATCAAGTTGAGATTGTCACCCCAACCCCGGCAGACTACACTCTCTCTGTGACGGTTCAATAGATCGCGTTTTAACGTTACGAATTCATTTAACTAGATGGATATGCCTTCACTTTTTGTCGTCGGAACGGATACGGATGCAGGTAAAACAGTACTGGTAACGGCATTGTTCGCTTATTGTCAAAAATATGTGCCGAATCGATCGGTGGCCCTACTCAAACCCATACAATCTGGGAGCGGCGATCGGGAACTCTACCAGCGGCTGTTTAAACTCAGTCAGACTATCGATGAAATTAATCCCCTTTATTTCACAGCGCCTTTGGCCCCACCTATTGCAGCAGCCCAAGAGCAACGGCATGTCGAAATTGAGCGGGCCTGGATAAGCTATCAATCTCTAACTCAGCGTTATGACTGGGTTTTGGTGGAAGGGGCCGGGAGTCTTGGCTCTCCCATGACTGGGCAGACGACTGGGGCAGACATTGCGGCGGATTGGCGGCTACGCATCATCATTGTTGTGCCTG
Source organism: Synechococcales cyanobacterium 340R_concoct_173_sub (assembly GCA_025354065.1). The sequence continues at coordinate 7,717 of JANXNM010000276.1, forward strand.
TCAAACTCGGGGCGATCGGGCAAGTGGTGGCGGCGGTAGCACTTGCCGAACGATCGAACCTCCAGATCTTAGGCATTGTCCGCAGTTGTCTTGTTCCTTGTACCGATCAGGAGATTGAGAATTGGGCCAGTCAAGATTTAATTGAAACCTTAACCGGAATTCAGGTCTTGGGGACATTACCATATTTAGCCGATTCAGAAGATATAGCAGCTCTAGCTCAAGCGGCATCTAACTTAGATTTAGAACTCTTGATGCCGGGACTCACATAATCCAATCTCAGTATCCAAGCTGCGTGAACTTAACCTTAATAGCCCTCAGATCAACCGTTTAATCTGAAGGCTATTTAATTGAATATAATTATTTCTACAGAACTTTTGCGCGCATTAATGCCACTGGAAGTGCTGCTAGCTTACGACGGGTTGACACATAGGCTCGCTTGTTGAATACGTCGTATCCATTGCGCTCGATCGCACCCAAAATCCAACTGTAGGTCATGGATGCTGCCCAAACAGGCCACCGAGCATCTTCATTTAAATACGAAATTCCTCGATCGGCCTCCACAAAGACCTGACGTGCCCGATCGATTTGGAACTTCATTAATGCCCGCCAGCGATCGTCCACCACGCCATTCAGTAAATCTTTTTCAGAATAATTAAATCGATCTAAATCTTCGAGGGGTAAGTAAATACGACCGCGTTCACGATCTTCACCGACATCCCGCAAAATATTGGTCAACTGATTAGCGACCCCAAGGGCAACGGCTTCCTTTTCAGGGAGATAGGGCGGTCGGTAGCGATTCCAAGGCGCATTCATGCTGGAATCATCAATCCCCATAATGGTCGTGGACATCAATCCGACAGTGCCAGCAACCCGATAACAATAAAGTTCTAGTTCTTCGTAGGTCTCGTAACGATTGCGGTAAAGATCCATCCGCTGACCTTCAATCATCTCGCGAAATGGCTGAATGTCTAGGTCATAACGCTCTAAGGTATCCACCAAAGCAACATCAAAATCGTCGTGCGGCTTCCCTCGGAATAGGTCATCCAAACGATCGCCCCAGTCATCAAGGGTCGCATTAGTCGTATTACCTGCATCATCTCCGTCCACCAACTCATCGGTTCGGCGACACCAGACATAAATAGCCCAGATCGCCCGCCGTTTCGGGGCAGACATCAACATTGTTGACAAATAAAAACTCTTAGCAAAGTCTGCGGTGACCTGACGGCAGGACTCGTAAGCGGTCTCAACAGACGCTAAAGATTTTTTCACACGCGAGGATTCAGGCAATTGCAGCATTCCAATCCAGTGGGGAAAGTTAAGCAAAAAATAGTCAATTCATCATCTCATGAATTCTACAAGGAAGGCAGTAAGATGTGTATTGATACAACGAAGTCAGATAAATAGGCTTGATAAACAGCTTTTTTATCACCAAAGCCACTAAGAGTCTACTCGGAAGCCTAAACTAAGCTTGTCCATATTATACGTTACAAGTTATTACAAGCAACTTTAAGGCTATGAATAAACAACATCTAGACTTCTAAATGCCCCAGGTTAGCTTTAAAGAATTTAAAGCAAGACGACTCTGTAGAGACTATCCAGTTATTTAGAGTATCTAATACAAAAAAGAACCAAGCCAATGCCTGATTCTTTTCTGAGGATACTTTCTACTGATGAGGGCGAGCGAGGGGACTTGAACCCCCGGATGGCGGCACCACAAGCCGCTGCCTTAACCACTTGGCGACGCCCGCCATGGCACTTATAATAATATACCGTAATGGCTGTGATTTGGGAATGCCCTGTTCAAGTTTTTTGCTGATACTGTATATGAGAACAGATTGTAACGATCGCTGATTTTGCCGTTGGCCGTGAGAATACACTATGAAAGGATGTCTCTGGAGACTGGGGTTAACGATCGGGGTAGGTGCGCTGGGTGCATTAATGGTTTCGACGAACCCTAGCCCGGACGAGTTTGAGGCTTATGCGTTGGAGCAGATGAAAACTGAACTCTGTAAGCAGGTTCCAGCAGGATTTGGGAAAGAATGTCCTGGGTTTTTAGAGCAGAATAAAGTATCGGTTAAGAAAATGATTCGGGAAAATACCCAACGTCGTGATTATTATCTCTTCAGTCGTTATCAAACCAGTTTATCCTTGCGATCGGTGTTGCCCCAAGACGTAATGCCATTTTTGTCTTTAATGCCGATTCCTACGGGGTACGATTTAGAAACCATTGGAATATTTGGTAATTTTTATACTTATCAGGCTCAGTCGAAGCAGCCTTAGTCATTTGCATTTACTCCTATATTTACTATGGACTCCTCGAACATGAATTTTGCCTCTTCTGAAGATCTAGCTCAACAGGATTGGTCTGGACTATTGCGGCAGATTGTGGCGGGAGAATCGCTTCAGGTCGAGCAGGCGAGTTTGCTGATGCAGGGTTGGCTAGCGGAGACTATTGATCCATTGCTGTCTGGGGCAATTTTGATGGCCCTGAATGGAAAGGGGTTTTCAGGTGTGGAATTGGCAGGTATGGCGAGAGTGCTGAAGTCGCTATCGTCCGGGAGTCCCACGGTTCACAAGGTTCCGGTAGTGGATACCTGTGGCACGGGGGGGGATGGTGCCGATACGTTTAACATTTCAACAGCGGTAGCCTTTGTAGTGTCGGCAGCGGGGGTGAAGGTTGCGAAACATGGTGGCCGATCGTCGTCTAGTCGGGTGGGTTCGGCGGATGTACTTGAAGCGTTGGGGGTGAATTTTGCAGCGCCTCCCTCTCGAATTCGATCGGCCCTTGAAGATGTGGGGGTAACATTTTTGTTTGCGCCCGGTTGGCATCCAGCAATGAAGGCGGTGGTGGGGATGCGGAAGGCGCTAAAGATTCGGACTGTTTTTAATTTATTGGGTCCGTTGGTAAATCCGATGAATCCGACGGGGCAAGTGATTGGGGTTTCGGATCCGAGATTGTTGCAACCGATCGCCGAAGCCTTGGGATTGCTTGGGGTCGATCGCGCTGTCGTGGTCTATGGCCGAGAGGGGTTAGATGAGGCTTGTCTAGGAGATCTGAATGATTTTGCGATTTTACGATCGGGCCAAGTTACGTTGGAAACCCATGATCCTCGCGGGGCGGGATTAGCACTTTCGACCATTGCCGATCTAAAGGGCGGGGATGTGGAAGAAAATAAAGCGATTTTACGATCGGTGCTTCAGGGAAAAGGCACAACTGCCCAAATGGATGCTGTGGCGTTGAATGCGGCGTTGGTGTTGACGGTGGGCGATCGGGTGGCGGAAGTGGCAGAGGGGGTTGAATTGGCTCGATCGGTTTTACGAAGTGGTGCGGGTTGGGAAAAGCTGGAGGCGTTGGTTGCTTATTTAAATTGAGGGATAGTGGGCAAAAATATCAGCGATCGGGTCACTATGCTTAAATTTCAGGAATCAAAACGAATTCAAAATGCGGTTCAACACAAGAATTTGAATTGAGCGCACAAGGTATGATAGATGAAACTTTGAACCGAGTTCTGAACCCAGTATAGGTATTGTTGTGT
>JANXNM010000307.1 GCA_025354065.1 Synechococcales cyanobacterium 340R_concoct_173_sub
ACTTTTTCTGACCTCAGTTTGGAATAAGCCCAGAAACTCAAGTCGCTACGGCTTCAGACTTATTCCGTAAACGAACCTAATCCATAACAACCTAGGAATCGACTATCATTCAACACGATCGTTCCACTTTCAATCCCTTCAGTCAGATGCAGTACAGTTTTTAACGATAAGCTGTTCCTAATTTATATTTTGGAATACGCCCCAAAATAACGTTATTTTCGCGGTACTTTCTCAAATAACCTGCGTTCGAGTTAAGCCGGAAGCAGGAGATTGTAGTCAATCGCAATGGACGGCTTCTTCAGTTGATGGCAATAGGCAATCAATCCGCCGCCCAGAATATTGACAAAGTAATTCATCGGAGAACGATGGCGGGAATGCTCAATCATGAGGGCAAGCCAGGAGTGAGATTTTAGCATTTTCAGCCTATCAGGTTTGCCTATTTCTTGTCTTGTTCCTTATCCTGAACTGACGTTTGTTACCAATCCTGATTTTAACAACGTTGACTTTGCCGATTTTCGGAGCGATCGCCGCCAGCAAAAGCCAAAACTATTACTACCCACTCACTATTAAGTTCTATCAACTCGGGAAGGCCTGCAATATTGCACAAGCCTAACTACAACTATCGATAGAATGCACCACCTAGCCTTTATTCCTGCACAGCCACCAATTTCTTATAAATCTCCTCATAAGCAATAGCACTCGCCTCCCAGCTAAAATCAGACTCCATACCGCGCTGTTGCAACCCCGCCCACAATGCTTTGAATCTAAATGCTTCTGAAGCTCGGACTAACGAAGTAAATAAATCCAACGGTTCATACCGATCGAAACAATAGCCCGTCCCCGTCTCAGCTACCGGATCATGATGACTTACCGTATCCACCAAACCGCCCGTACGACGAACAATAGGCACACAACCGTACCGCATCGCCATCATTTGACTAATTCCACAGGGTTCAAACCGCGACGGCATCAAGAACGCATCACAGCCCGCATAAATTCGACGGGCTAAGGCATCGTTATAAAGCAAATAGGTCGCCATACGTCCCGGATACTTTGCCGACAATTCCCACAAGGCCGTTTCATAGTACCGATCGCCCGTTCCCAACACCACAATTTGCGCATCGTTATAGGCCAAAAACCGATCGAGCACCTGCAAAATCAAATCAATCCCTTTCTGCTCCACCAACCGAGACACCACACCAATTAAGAACGTCGGTTCACTAACCGTTAGGCCCACTTCCTGTTGTAACGCCGCTTTATTGAATACCCGATCGACTAAGGTTTTACTCGTGAAAGTACGAGCGATCGCAGGATCATTTGCTGGATCAAATACTTCCGTATCAATTCCATTTACAATTCCAGATATTTTATCGCTAATAAACGATAGCAATCCTTCTAATGTCTCACCATAGGTTTCAGTTTTGATCTGTTCGGCATAGGTTGGGGAAACCGTCGTCACCCAATCTGCGGCCTGAACAGCAGCGGCCATTGTATTGTGGCCTTGCATATACCATGGGCACCATGTCATTTGTTCGAGCTTCCAGCGCCACGGACCTTGATAAGCCAGATTATGAATTGTGAATACTGTAGAAATATCTGGAGTCTGATGCAACCAGACCGGAAGCATTCCCGTGTGCCAATCATGACAATGAACAACGTCCGGTTTCCAATAGTTCCAGGCAAACTCTGCTGCGCCATTCGAGAAAAACGTAAATCGCCAATCTTCGTCTGAACCAGAATAGATATGCTTTGGATCAAAGGCCGGATGACCAAACAAATACAGTGGCACATCCGTTCCCGGCAACAGGGTTTCATAAACCGCAAACCGATTAAACATAGCACTACCCGACCAGACGGGTTCCGTCGGGATTTCCATCTTGGCCCCGAGTGTTCCATAGTACGGCATAAAAATCCGCACATCATGACCCATCGATCGCAACACCTTCGGCAGCGCACCCACAACATCACCCATGCCACCCACCTTAGCGACAGGCGCGACCTCTGCCGAGACAAACAAAATACGCATGGGTGAAAAATCCTTACCGATCGATGACCCCATGAATCATACGACTTTAAGGATCTATCGTGCAGTGTCTCATTTTGCAGAAACTCAGCTCACCATTATTACTCTGATTATTGCGCTGGCTTCATATCGTCTGCCACTGCCCCTTTCGTTGGAACAAAAATCGGTTGATCTAGTGCGATCATCAAGGTGCTGGGTGCAGGTAGTTGCAATTGGTCAGACGATTTTGTGGCCGTGTTGGTCGATTTCGTAGCCAGTTGGGGCGAGGTATTTGGGAAAAGCGTAATGGCTACGATCGTCGCCGCTGCTGCAACCGCACCACCAATTCCTGTCAATACACGCCAGTCGGGCCAAGACCGATCGACTTTCTTGATTACTTTTGCGATCGTCAGATCCACATGTTCCGCCATAGCGGGTGAGGGAAGCTGTTGAAACCCAAGCTGTAATTTGGTCATTCGACGATACATTTTTGCAAAAGCCGGATCTTCATTAATCCAGGCTTCCACTTGACGACGTTCGTCCGCTGTCACTTCATGATCGATATACGCGCTCAACAGTTCAAAGCGATCGCGATGAAGGTTGCCACAAGAAATATTGGAGTCAGAGAGGTGAGAGTCAGAAATATGAGAGTGGTAGTTGCCGGAGTTGGAGGAGTTCATGATGGTAAGGGAGTGCGAGTAGGTGAAACCTTAATAAAAATTAATTAGTGCGCTAGCTAAGCATCCAAATAAGGCTGAAGCTGTTCCTGCAATCGCAGTCGAGCACGGGCAATGCGGGACTTAACTGTACCAAGCGAAACGCCTGTCATTTCAGCAATTTCCTCGTAGGCCAACCCCTCAATTTCCCGCAGGACAATAGTGGTACGGAAGACTTCAGGCAAATCGCTAATGGCCATTTGGAGCTTTTCATGAAACTCACGGGTTCCCAACTCTTCAACAGGTCCAGGTCCGTCATCCGCAATGTCCCAATCCATCTCGCCATCACCGACCATCCGGGGCGCATCAAGGGAAAGTGGTGTGGAATTCCGCTTCCGTTTTCGTAACTCATCGTAGAACAAATTAGTCGCAATTCGGCTCAGCCAACCCCGAAATTTTACGGGTTCTTGAAGCTTCTTGACGTTTCGGTAAACTCTTATCCACACTTCTTGCGCTAAGTCTGCACGGTCTTGCCAGTCAGGGGCGAGATGATATAACACCTTATCCACATGGGACTGGTAGCGACGCATTAGCTCAGAAAATGCCGATTTGTCGGGACGAATTCCCGTTTGGCATTGAAGAACTAAATCGTAGTTTGAAATCTGTTGGACTGATACAGGCATGGACGATGAATATTTCTCAGATCCAGACCAGGCAGTGGCAGACAATTGACTCATAACGTACAGACCAAGCGATTGTGTGAATGCTATTACAGAGTCTTGACAGTATAGCTCTGGTAAAGGTTCCCAACAATTTGCTAGTCGGTTATGAAGTCAAGGGTGCACACATCGACCGGACTGAGTGGACTCCTTATAATAGCGCTCCGATCGCTATGAAGATCCATCCATAACAAGCCATAGTCCGAAGCCCTCAACAATCCCGTAAGATCAATACCATATTCCTTTACCATTTCCCGCCATGACTGACTTGAGCGAAAACCTAACGATCGTCCTATTGGTGTTGGGGTTGGTCACATTGACGGGCGTAGGATCAATGATTTGGGCTTACCAAGGCGGCGGCAGCATTGCAGTGTTGTTTTTAGAAGTAATTCCGCCACCAATAACACTTGAGGAGTCTAGTCGCCGATCGTTTGAGACGGGAATTCGCGACTATTGCAGCGGTCATTACAGCCATGCGATCGCGTCATTTACTCAAGTCATTAAGCAATCGCCCGATTGTCCTGAAGCACACCACAACTACGCCCTAGCGATGGCCAATCAGCGCCAAGACGATAAGGCAACCGCCGCATTTTTGAAAACGGCTGATTTGTATGCGAAACAGGACGATCGGGCAGGAGTCGATCTCGTGAAAAGTCATTTAATTGCACTGCGTCAACGAAAGCGCGATCGTGAGGCAAAAGCGAGTAAATCTTAAATCTGGGACAGGCTTGAAGAATTGGACAACTAGAATGAAATCACCGAGTTTGGCAATGGCCCATGTCTCAGCTTTAACGGATTAGCAGCAACCTACCACCTCAGTAAAGACCTCAATGCCGACAGTGCAGAAGCAAAAGGGCAACATATGGCCGATCGCCTTCGAGAACTCGGCCTAAACCCGGACGACTTGTAATCGCAACCGATCGCCCACCTAAGGCAACGTCTAAAAATAAATTACCTGCTCATAGAACTGTTTCCCTTTTACACCCCCGGCCTACCCAACGACTAAAACAAAGTATCCGCACTCGTTCTACAGGAAGCCATCAACCTATGAGAAGCGATGGCGAAAAGCTACTAGATATCTTGGAAGCGACCGATCGAATTGCAACACCCCCAACGCAAGCCTAAGAATTCCACCAATCTGGCG
>JANXNM010000344.1 GCA_025354065.1 Synechococcales cyanobacterium 340R_concoct_173_sub
TGCGTCAACAGCGATGGTAAAACAGGAGCCGTATCGTTCGATTGGTCGGAAGTCGGACAATGGATTAAAGGTCGTCTACCGATTTTGGATCGCCCACTAGAATTCGATCCTCTGCGCCGCGAAATATCAGCCCGATCGCGCAAGGAAGAAATCCGAGACTTTGCCCTAGTTCTCGACCTACACCTACCTGACCGAAATTGCATTTTGCGATTCTGCGATCGAAACTACCGCTTCGACCAAGGCGTAGACTTCACCCCCGATATTCCCCTCGCCCAAACCGTCACCCGATCGCAATGGAACGGCATCGTCGAATGGATTACCACTGAATTGCAAGCACGAAATACTGCAACCCTCCATACCGCAACGCTTTGGGATGATTTCAATGCATTCCGAGAAACCGCGATCGAATTTCCCCATTTACTCAAAGCGATCGATCCGGGGTTTTATCTTCAAGGTCAAGAAAACAGTCGATTTAATCCTACCTTTCACTTATATAGTTTGCTAGCGTTTTGTAAAAAATCTAGGTAGTAATAACCTGTCCATAACAGAAATAGCAACGTCTGAGCGATCCCCGCAACTCAAAGCTCCATCAACTCTCTAATTGTTATTTAATCTTTAGTATTGCTGCGGTCACGGCTCCGTAATCTTTCTAATATAGTTAAAGCTACGAAGATTCAGTAATCGTCAAGCATTACTCACAGCATTTCACCCAAAGCCAGATGAACGGGAGATTTTATTATTATGACTAGTGCCACAAAACCAACGGCTAACCCAATTCTTGCGATCGAGGCACTGGGCCAAAGCATTTGGATGGATAACCTAGCCCGAGATTTAATTGAATCTGGAGAGCTAGCCCAATTCATCGAAACCAAAGGACTATTGGGAATCACGTCAAATCCTGCGATCTTTGAAAAGGCGATCGTCGGGAACAAAGTCTACGACAGCGCCATTGATGACGGAATTAAAGCCAAAAAATCGTTAATGGAAATCTACGAATCCCTCGTATTTGAAGACATCTGCAACGCTTGTGACATCTTCAGAGGTATATACGATCAAAGCAACGCCCTTGACGGCTATATCAGCATCGAAGTCCCGCCCAGATTGTCCGCCAACAGCGCTGACACCATCATCGAAGCGAAACGCTATAACAAAATTCTTGCCAAGCCCAACGTGATGATCAAAATCCCCGGCACTCCCGAAGGGCTAGTCGCTGTAACTGAAGTCATCGCAGCAGGCATAAACGTCAATGTCACCTTGCTGTTCTCACTTCAAAGCTACATCGACACCGCTTGGGCTTACATTGCAGGACTTGAAAAACTAGCCGCAACGGGCGCAGATATCAGCAAAGTTGCCTCCGTCGCCAGCTTCTTCCTCAGCCGGATTGATGCAAACATTGATGCCCAGCTCGACAAGAAACTAGCAGTCCCAGGCATTTCTGATGCAACTAAAACCAAGTTGGAAGGCATTAAAGGCAAAGTCGCGATCGCCAATGCAAAAATGGCCTACAAAGCCTACAAAGAAATTTGCGAA